>DAOUTC010000154.1 GCA_030626915.1 Dehalococcoidia bacterium | reverse complement strand
GGCTGTGATAATAAATCCATGCTCAGCTAGCAACTCAACCAGTTCAGGCATCCTCTCATCCTTACCCTCAATGCTTAATTCTAGCAAGCTATTATGCCTCTCAATTCTCCTTATCCAATCCACCTTCTTCAATAAATTTGTCAATCCGTCACCGACCTCATTGGCTATTTGTAATGAAATCAAACTAGAGCCAATTACCTCCTTTAACTTTCCAGGCCTATCTACCGCCACTATTTTCCCATGGTCTATGATGGCCACTCGATGGCAGAGATAATCTGCTTCCTCTATATAATGCGTGGTGAGAATAATGGTCGTGTTTTCCTTCTCATTCAACATTTGGATATAATCCCACAGACTTCTTCTGGTTTGTATGTCCAGACCCAAAGTTGGCTCATCTAGAAATAAGACCTTGGGATGGTTCATAAAACCTCTGGCAACTTCAAATCTGCGTTGTATGCCACCAGAGCAATTGCTGATTTTGATATTTTCCTTCCCTTTTAAATCCAGTAAATCCAGTACCTCGGCAATTCTTTTCTCCCTGGCCTCCTTATCCATGTGGTACATTCGAGCATGGAAGTCCAGGTTTTCCCTTCCGGTGAGAAATTTATCCACGCAGGGGTCTTGAAACACAATTCCAATGCATTCCCTAACCTTATTCCTTTCTTGTATAACGTCATAGCCACAAACTTTAGCTCGGCCCGATGTAGGATTTAGTATGGTACAAAGCATCTTTGTAATAGTTGTCTTGCCAGCCCCATTTGGCCCCAGGAAGCCAAATACCGCCCCCTGTTCAACACTAAGGTTAATATGGTCCACGGCTACAAGACCATCAAATTCTTTTGTCAGGCTTTCAGCCTCTATGACACTATTCATCTTTCAACCTTTTCCCTACATGGTGCAGAAAGGCATCCTCCAAGCTTGGCTTACGCTGGCTAACAGAGGAAATAGCAAACCCGTGCTCCTTAGCCAGTTTGACTATCTGTGGTATTTTCGTCCCCCCAGCCTTCACGCTCAAGTCTAGCTGACTATCATGCTGGCTAATCTTTTTAACCCAACTTACTTCCTTTAGCCACTTTGCCATATCCCTGGCTGAGCCTTGAGAAAGTCTAATAGAGACCAAACTACCTCCCAGGGAGTTTTTTAACCCTTCAGGGGTATCCACCACCACTATCTTTCCTTGCTCCAAAATAGCTACTCTATCACAAAGATAGTCAGCCTCTTCCACATAATGAGTGGTTAGCAGTATGGTAGTGCCAGATTCCCGGTTCAATTTCTTAGCGTAATCCCATAGCATCCTTCTCGTCTGCACATCCAGGCCTAAAGTGGGCTCATCCAAAAATAACACCCTGGGATAATTCAGCATTCCTCTAGCCACCTCCAGCCTTCTTTGCATGCCTCCAGAGTAATGTTTCACCAACATATCTTGCTTGCTTCTCAACCCTACTAGATTCAAAACCTGAGATACCCTTTCCTGCCTGGTTTTCCTATCCAGGTGATACATCCGGGCATGAAAATCAAGATTCTCCCTGGCAGTTAACCTGACATCCAGGCTCATTTCCTCAAAGACAATACCAATGCATTTTCTTACCTCATTCTTATCGTTGATAATATCGTGCCCACATACAGTAGCCCTACCGGAAGTGGGATTGAGTGCCGTGGCCAGCATCATGATGGTAGTCGTTTTCCCCGCCCCATTGGCACCCAGGAAAGCAAAGATTTCACCTTCCTCGACTTCAAATGAGATATGGTCTACAGCAACAAGGTGACCAAACGTTTTGCTCAGGCTATTAACCTCAATTGCCTTCATTCTCTATATGTGCAGCCTCGGCTTCCCTCAACAACTTGGCAAACTCATCCAAACGGCGGCTCATAATGTTAAGCAGTTCCCCCACAGCGTCAACTTTGACCAAGACAAGCCCCCTACCACGGAAATGACTGAAAACCAAAAGCTTGGTGCCCACATCTATGTCCATTTCTTTCCGGGCTTCCACCGGAATCACCAGCTGTCCTCGAGGACCAACTGTGGTAGAACCAAAACACTTACCCATTGGGCCTTTATGTTCCTGCTCCATATTTGCCTCCTGAAAAATTATCTCAGTATTATATGATTTTCCTTACTAATTTGTCAAATAATACCAAGTTTGCTAGTTTAACTGCGATTGATTAAATTGCCAAACTTAATAAAACAATACGCCGCATGAGATTGCTTCGGCACTAAAGTGCCTCACAATGACAAAAGGCCCGTCATTGCGGGCCGAAGGCGTGGCAATCTCACCTCGTAGTGGCGGGGTTTATCCCCGCCTCATATCCCTTAAATCCTAAGCACAAAATTCTAAATGCTAAACAATATCAAAGCACTAATAACAAAAGTTCAAAACAAAGTGAGTTTTGCTATTTGGAT
>DAOUTC010000028.1 GCA_030626915.1 Dehalococcoidia bacterium | reverse complement strand
TTTAATAGCTTTGCCTTTGAGTATTATGTCAGACATCTTCACCCTCATCCTTCGACAAACTCAGGACAGGCTCTTAATCCTCTCCCATCAAGGGAGAGGAAATTATAGGTAACGCTCTGTCACATAGCCTCCCTGGGGTCAGTAATCTCACCTCTTATAGCAGAGGCAGCAGCCGTAGCCGGACTAGCTAAGTATATCATAGCTTCAGGATTACCCATCCTCCCCTTAAAGTTGCGGTTAGCAGTGGAAAGGCAAACTTCGCCATCGCCCAATACCCCCTGGTGAAGACCAAGGCAGGCAGCACAACCCGGGGGTAAAATAGTCGCTCCAGCCTCAACCAGTGCCCTAATATAACCGTTATCTATGGCTTGAGTAAGCACCTGCCGCGAAGCTGGTGCTACAAGCAATCTGGTATCAGGAAATCTCCTCTTGCCTTGTAGAATGCTGGCTGCCACAGCTAAATCCTCAAGACGTCCATTGGTACAAGTTCCGATAAACACCTGTTGGATTTTGATTCCCTTTGCCTTGCTAACCGGGAAAACATTATCCACAGTATGGGGAAGGGAAACCATCGGCTCAAGCTCAGCGATATTTAAAGATATGAGTCGTTCATAATCCGCATCAGCATCGGGATAGAGTGGTCTGTAACTATCGCTGCGGCCTTGAGCAGCCAGGAATTCTTGAGAGGCCTCGTCACTGGGGAATAAGCCAACTTTAGCCCCGGCTTCCACGGCCATGTTAGCTATAGTGAGACGCTGCGACATAGTAATATGAGCTAAGGCCTCACCACCAAATTCCAAAGCTTTGTAGGTAGCGCCATCAGCTCCCATTTGGCCTATGAGATATAAAATCAAGTCTTTAGCATAAACCCCTTCAGGAAACGTGCCTCTGAGATTGACGAAAAAAGTTTCAGGCACACGAAACCAGGTTTTACCTAAGGCTAAAGCCACTGCTACATCACTGGAACCCATGCCGGTAGCGAAAGCACCTAAGGCACCAGCAGTAACAGTATGAGAGTCAGAGCCAACAATGATGTCTCCAGGTTTGGCGAAGTGTTCAGCCACTAGCTGGTGACATACTCCGTCACCTACCTCATAAATATAGCAGCCCGTTTCTCTGGCAAAGCGACGCAGAAGTATATGGTCATTAGAAAGCTGCCTGGCAGCGCTAGGAGCAGCGTGGTCAAGAAAGATTACAGTTCTCTCCGGCTCAGCTACTTTTCGAAAGCCGCTTTCTTTGAATTGCCTTACAGTCAAAGGTCCGGTAGTATCCTGGACAAAAGCTAAACCCACATTGGCAATGACAATATCTCCGGCTTTGGCATCAGTTTTTGATTTGGCAGTTAAAATTTTCTCCGCTAAAGTCTTACCCATCTAATTAAGCAATTATCGCCAGTACATCATTTGCATTTACTCTATCGCCGGGCTTAAAGTTCACGGCTCTAACCTTGCCATCCCCAGGAGCAGATAGAGCATTTTCCATCTTCATTGCTTCTAGAACGACTATGCCATCACCAGCTTCAACTTCGTCTCCCTCATCGACTAAATAGCGTATGATTGTGCCTGGCATTGGCGCCGTCAAAGGAGTGCCACCCACCTCCACAGCTTCTTCCTTTTCTTTTTCCTCTGCTTTTGCTGGTGCTTCGGCCACTGGAGGTGGAGCAGCAACTATGGAGCTGCCAGTAAGCCCGAACTCTACCCGGTGACACTTACCATCCACGAAGACATCGAAGGCTATACCCCCGGGTCCCGCAGGTGGCGCATTCACCTCTGCTTTCTCAACTAGCTCTCCGGACTTAGACTTAGCTATGAGCTCATCCTCTCGCTTTATATCTTCCAGAGTCTTTGCTTTCGTTTCCGGGGGTGGCTCCTCTAAACCATATTTCCACCTTAGAAACCTCATTCCAGTAATAGGGTAAAGAGCATAAATAAGAACATCACCAATATCTCTAGCAATATCTTTAGTCGCTTCTTTAGCTTTGTCTAACTCAGGCTCTAATATATCAGCAGCTCGGCAGGTGATTGGTTTCTCGCCTCTCTCATAGCCTTTGAGAGCCGTCTTTTGCACTTTGGAGTCAATAGGTGCAGGAGGCTTACCATATAAGCCATAGATATAGTCCTTGACCTGGTCAGAGATCATTTTATATCTACCAAAGAGGACGTTCTGAACAGCTTGGATGCCAACAATCTGACTGGTAGGTGTAACCAGAGGCGGATAGCCCAATTCCTTCCGTGTTTGTGGAAGTTCCTTGTAAACCTCCTCAAGTTTGTCTAGGGCATTGGCTTCCCTAAGTTGAGCTACTAGGTTTGTGGTCATGCCTCCCGGAATTTGGTGCATCAATACCCCAGTGTCAATTTTTGCCAGTTTAGTGGCATTAAGGAAGCCTCGATACTTAGGGGCTATATTCTCTAGCTTTTGTCCCAGTTTAAATAGATGAGCTAAGTCTAGGCCTGTATCTCTAGATGTTCCTTGTAGGGAAACGGTAATAGGTTCGATAGCCGCGTGGGCAGAACCTTGGGCAAAGGGAGCTAACACTGTATCAATAATATCCACTCCGGCTTCAACAGCTTTTAGTAAACTCATGTAAACCATACCACTGGTGTGGTGAGTGTGAAGGTCAACCGGAATCCGTAGCGCTTGTTTAAGGGCTTTAATCAGCTCATAGGCATCGTCGGGGGAGATAAGTCCAGCCATATCCTTAATACACAAGCTATCGGCTCCCATTTCCTGGATGACGAGTGCTTTTTTGACATAATAATCAAGATTATAAACTGGTCCTCCCATCTTCCGTTCGGTAAGGGAGTAGCATATTGCCCCTTGAATATGCTTGCCACGGTCTTTGATGGCTTTAAAGGCAGTTTCAAAGTTGCGTTCATCATTAACAGCATCGAAAACACGGAAAACATCGATGCCGCAATCAGCGGCGTGGTGAACAAAAGCAGTAACTACATCATCAGCATAATTACGGTAACCAACCAGATTCTGTCCCCGGAGTAACATTTGAAGTTTTGTATGAGGCATTAATTTCTTTAGGATGCGGATTCTCTCCCAAGGGTCTTCATTCAGAAATCGCATCATAACATCAAAAGTAGCCCCTCCCCATATCTCCATAGACCAGAATCCAGCTTTATCCATCTCCGGGGCAATAGCTTCCAGGTCCTTAGTCCGCACCCGGGTAGCTAGTAAGGACTGATGCCCATCACGAAAGGTGAGGTCGGTGATTTTCACCGCATTTTTGTTGCCAGCTAAATTCATATCGTCTCCTGTAAACAAATTATTTCATATCACCCTGAGTTTGATTCCTAATTCCTAAGGCTCGAGGTTTTTAAAGGGGAATATTACCATGTTTCTTGGGTGGATTGCAGACATCCTTATTTTGCAATGCGCGCAGCACCTTAATTAGCTTCGGACGCGTTTCTCGGGGGTCAATGACATCATCAATGTAGCCCCTGGTTGCCGCTACGTAAGGATTGGCAAATTTGTCTCGGTATTCTCGAACCAGCCTCTGTCTCGTTTCTTCCGGATTTGCCGATTTCTTGATCTCGTCACGATAGATAATATTAACTGCCCCCTCAGGACCCATTACAGCAATTTCCGCCGTAGGCCAGGCATAGTTAATGTCCCCTCGTAAGCCCTTGCTGCTCATAGCAATATAGGCTCCTCCATAAGCCTTGCGAAGGATTACACTCACTTTGGGCACAGTGGCCTCAGTATAGGCAAAAAGAAGCTTTGCCCCGTGCCTGATAATGCCCCTGAATTCTTGATCTGTCCCTGGCATATATCCCGGCACATCAATAAAAGTAACCAAAGGAAGGTTGAAGCAATCACAAACACGGACAAACCTGGCTGCTTTATCGCTAGCATCGATATCCAGAACTCCAGCAAGATACATAGGCTGATTAGCTAAAATGCCCACGCTTTGCCCACCCAGGCGAGCAAAGCCCACAATAAAATTGCGAGCAAATCTTTCATGCACTTCCATAAACTCACCGTTGTCCACCACCTTTGTAATAATCTTCTTTATTTCATACGGCTGAGCAGAGTTAGCAGGTATAATATGTAGCAACTCCTCATCTACACGATTAGGGTCATCGTTAGTATCTATGAAGGGGGGTTTTTCTTGACAGCTTTGAGGAAAGAAACTCAGTAATCTGCGTACCTGCTGGAAGCATTCCTCCTCAGTTTCATATACAAAGTGACAATTGCCACTTTTGGTGGCATTTACCATGGCACCACCCAGTTCTTCCAGGCTGACTTCCTCACCCGTTACTGCCTTAATAATCTCAGGACCAGTGATATAACTTTGCCCCAGGCCTTTAACCATGAAAAAAAAGTCAGTGAGAGCAGGGGAATAAACAGCGCCTCCCGCAGTAGGACCAACTACCACCGAAATTTGAGGAATGACCCCCGAGTATAGGATATTTCGTGTAAAAATCTCGCCATAGCCTTCAAGGCTATCTGTTCCTTCCTGGATACGTGCCCCACCAGAATCCAACACAGCAACAAAGGGGACGCCACTATCTGCTGCCAAATCCAGCGCTTTACAAATTTTTTTAGAGGCTACCTCTGATAATGAGCCGCCAAAAACAGTAAAGTCCTGTGAAGAGGCGAAGATGAGTCGGTTATTTATCTTGCCATAGCCAGTGACCACGGAATCACCCAGAAATTTCCGCTCCGCCATACCAAAATCAGTACAGCGATGAGTCACAAAGGGGTCAATTTCTTCAAAAGTTCCTGCATCAACAAGAAGATTGAGCCGCTCTCTGGCAGTTAATTTTCCCTTGGCATGTTGTGCTTCAATGCGTTTAGTCCCGCCTCCAACTTTGGCTTCTTCCCTGAGTTTTCTTAGCTGAGCTATCTTTTCCTCAATTTCCATTTTCTCTTCTTTCATCGCCTTGTTAGACTGCTATTTTAACAGCCACCTCTGCTATAATCAATGATGGGGCCAATCATACAATTGAAAAATGAGCCATACCATTATTAGAGGGTGGTGACAATTTGCCCACTGCTTACCTTTGCCTTGGTTCAAACTTGGGAGATCGAGAGAAAAACCTAATTCTGGCTTTATCATTGCTTTCCCAAGAGACAAATCTGGAGAAGGTTTCATCTATTTACGAAACCGAGCCGATAGGTTATAAAGAACAACCACTTTTCCTTAACCTGGTATGCCGGGTTACAACAAATTTGAATCCTCAGGAACTCCTCCACCTAGCCAAAACTATCGAAAACAAAATGGGCAGGATACCCAGCTTTCCCAACTCACCCCGCCCTGTGGATATAGATATCCTTTTCTACGATAACCAAATTATTAAAACCAAAGATTTAACTATCCCGCATCCTCAGTTAGCAAAGCGAGCTTTTGTTCTCATACCACTATCCGAGATTGCTTCAGAGCTAGTCCACCCCGATCTGAGTAAGAGCATTGCTGAATTAGCCAGCAGTTACGAAGGATATAGCGGAGTGCGAAAATACAACTAGGAGGTTTCGATGTATGAACTATTTGTAGAGGAGCATTTTGATGCTGCACACTATTTAAGGAATTATCATGGCAAATGTGAAAATTTGCATGGTCACCGTTTTAAAGTAATAATACGTTTAAAGGCAACAAGGCTTGATGAGGCTGGCTTAGCCTATGATTTTGCCCACATAAAGCGTTACCTAAGAGAAGTCTTGGCTCCACTTGACCATGCCTGTCTCAACGATGTGTCCCCCTTCAATAAAATTGAGCCTTCCTGTGAGAACCTTGCTGCCACCATATATAATGGACTTAAGCCTCATTTTTCAGAGTCACCAGTAACATTAGCCTGTGTCGAAGTATGGGAATCACCCACAAGCGGAGTGGCTTATAGTCCCTGAATTAAGTTTGCTGCTCGCCTGGCGGCAACAAATTGGGGATTGCGTCTACGATGGGATAGGAGTGCTGGCACTGGGGACAATACAAAGACCCAGTGATAATTTCCTCCCCTTCCTGCTTATCTATGTTTAGCTGCAATTCCCCTTTGCACACTGGGCAAGCCAAGATTTTCATTAATTCCTTATTCATCTTAGCTATAGATTATAGCACTTATCTGTCTTTGCGAGGAGCATTGTGAGACGAAGCCTTGAGTCCTTCACTCCCCACCATTCTGAACATAACGAAGAATCTCGTAATATCCAGGGTAAACCCCGCGAAGAAAACAAAGCAACTATGCGCCTGGGATTACCTTGCTGGCAATAATGAGCAGAATTGCTAACCAAGGTGCTATAATACCTAGTGGGAGGATAAAAATGACAGTTCAAATTAAAAAAACTTACAGGGGCATAAATCCTGAGATGCTTTGTGATGAAATACGAGGTTTGGTGCAAAAACAGGGGATTGTAGCCGGTGAGGCGAGGCTACAAACCTATCCCCTTCCCAGTGGCGCAACACAATCCCGCGTCACTATGGTATTCAAAACCGAAGACCAGAAAGAATGCGGCAGCGTACACATCGTAGGTTCACCAGCGGGCGAAACAAAAATAATGCTAGACCTGGACGAAAACCTTCTCTCTAAAGAAAAAATCTCCGCCCTCCAGGAAGACTTAGATTTTATCCTCGGCTCATACGAAGTTAAGTGGTGACCCATGGAAAAAACCAGGCAAGAACGAAGGTGGAAGCGGCGAGCAAAGGAAAAGGCTAAGCTGCCCCAACATGGCAAGAGCCTGGCAAGGGTATATAAGGATGCTGTATCCAAGAGAGCAAAAAACAAAAGGAGAAGTCAGTAGACTTGCCAATTACAAATCCTCTTGGAAGCTGGGGTTGGATTTGAACTAACGACTCCCACCTTTCTTCAGTTTTTAAATTGGGCGATACTTATTTCAACATTTTTCAGGCACTCAGGCTTTCCCTATTCGGAATACCTTTGTGCCACAAACAGAGCAGACACCCTGCACTGCCGGTCTGTTATTTTTGAGTGTAATTTGCCTGGGATTCCTTACCTCTACCTTCCTTCTACACTTCATACAATAAGCTGTTGCCATAGTATCCTCCTTCTTGGTTTCAAATTTTCTCTATTGTTACTGCACGAATGGAGACATGTCAATGGTACTTTGGTCAGTGGTAAGTTTCTCTGCTGCAGGCTCGCATATGCTATTGACTACCCCGGTACCAATATGGATTGGCTGGATGTTCGTCATTGTAGCTCTGATAACATCCAGGCCAAGTACCAGAATTGTTCTTCGGCAGTCAAAGAGCTAAAGAAGTTAAATAAGCCCACTTTGACCTTCTAGTGACAGCCCCTGCCTAGCCATCGACATAGACCGAGATCAGCCCAATAACCCGGGAGCCTGTAGCAACATTATTTTAAGATTCTTCCCGAGGGAATCTAAAGGATGGTGGTTCAACTTTGAAATATTTCAGGCGAGCTCAGGTTGAGATAACAAAATGGTTGGTTGCATAGCACCGCTATGCTTTCAACTTCTTTATCAAAAAGGCGATATTCTTACCGAAATTCCAAGCTGTGCTAAGTCCTTCCTGGTCTTTTTCCACCTCGCCCTTTTCTCCACCAAAAGCAATATTCCAGTATGTAGAGCCGGGCGTAAAGAATCCCAGTATTTGAAACCAGCAAGTAAGTTCAGCCGAGGTGAAGTTTTGACCAGAGCGTTCGGCAACTACCAAGGGCCCACCCACTTTCCCTTCAAACGGTCTACCGTTATTGTAAGCAAT
Organism: Dehalococcoidia bacterium; assembly: GCA_030626915.1. Taxonomy (GTDB): domain Bacteria; phylum Chloroflexota; class Dehalococcoidia; order GIF9; family AB-539-J10; genus JAUWHW01. The sequence goes on along the minus strand of DAOUTC010000028.1, from coordinate 2,949 downwards.
ATAACCAGTTCTCTCCATAAAAGCCTTCAACAAAGCTGTTGCTGAGCCAAAGTAAACAGGTGAGGCTAATATAATGGCATCAGCCTCCTTCATTTTTCTGTATATCGGGAATAAGTCATCATCTATAGGACATGTCTCTTCCTTCTCACAGACCATGCAAGCGTTACAAGGTCGTATATTTAGACCGGCTAACCTTATGAGTTCGGTCTCTATTCCCTCCTCCCCTATCGCCTTAAGAGTATATCTGGTGATAATCTCCGTGTTACCTTTCTTTCTAGGACTGCCAACAATACCAATAGCTTTCATCTTCTTCTCCTTCTAGCTCTCTGATGCGTTAACGAGCGCCAGTAAATAGTCCCAAGTTTAGCATCTAGACAACGCAAGATACTAAACCCTTTTACTCCGAATGCCAAGTAGACAACGTTGTAGCGAAATGTCCAGAACTTAACCTCTCTACAAAGGAGTCTAAGATTTTGATGCAACGGTAACAGAATAGTTACTCGGTATCCATAAACAAAAAGCAGGCCAACTTTAAAGGCCATCCTACCTCTCTACATTCCTTGGGAGCGGGGTAAATTTGAATCAACGACCTTCTGGTTTTAAGCCCAAGTATTGAATAGCTACTTCTGATGCCTTATAATTGTTCCGCGAGCCTTTATCTTGCTTGGAGTATCTTTTAATGTGGGTTACCACACATGCCAATGTCTCCGCTAGTTCTCCTCTAATCAATATTTATAACGACATACAACTATATTTCTTCATTAGCTTCGATGTCTCTCATGGCTTTCTAGTATCCAATAGCCATTATTTTCGTTATTTATGAATTAGAAAGGTCCTATAAATGAGGGGTATATTGATCAACAGCAGAGTATCTGCAGTAATGCTGGTACTGGGCATTTTAGCTCTTTCAACTGTGGCATGTGCAATACCGAAACCTTCGGAAACTAGTGGTCTGGAGAATAGTGCATGGATATTGGAATCATATGGAAAGCAAGGTAACCTGCAAAAAGTGCTAGCAGGAACTGAAATTACTGCAATTTTCGACAGCACAGAAGGTGAAGTCCGCGGATCTGCTGGGTGCAACACGTATTTTGCGGACTATAAAATCAAAAACAGTAAGCTCTCTATTCTTCAACTTGCGTATACAGAAATGTATTGCCTGGAACCTGAAGGTGTAATGGAGCAGGAAAAACAATATTTGAAAGCACTTCAAGCTGCCGAGAGCTTTCAGGTACAGGATGGAAAACTGCAAATAAACTCTGGTAATGAAATATTAATTTATAATGCTAAGTAAGCAGTTGCTATAAGTCGTCAATATTTTGCAAGCCTAGCTCAATTTTCTATTATGTATTAGCATATGTCACGCTTGAAGGAAAGAAGGAAATCGAGGTTGAAGTTGCCTTCAGAATTCATATGCCCGCGAGACGCGTACTTCCACATTGAGTGGGAGTACCCACCTTGCGATTGACCGATGGGCCTGCCTGTCCTGCCTCCGCATCCAGCCCACCACGCAGGCCCTGCGTGCGCGTTGTGATGTGCATAATTTTTCTTCAAGCTTCTTAATAGAGGGGCAATGTCGTTGAAATCTCAAAGCTAAAAATTTGATTCTAGCGCCTCACCGGCCGAGGCACACCCTGGCTTGACATCCGCAACCTTCCTCTCCTGTCACAACTCGAGGGTCTGGCTCCTAGCCTATTCTCCCCGGGCGACGTGCCTCAGTTTTACTGGGCTCTCCTCGACCTCGCGCCCCGGTATGCACCGCCAGGCACCCGAAGTGTGCGATATGCTCCTTATCTGAATGCTGCCGGCCCCGCCAAAACCAATCCTAGCTCCGCAGGCCACCAGGCTGGTCAGAGCCCGCATTCCTAGCGCCGAAACGCACATCTATGCCAGGATTACAGCAGGGCCCGCCAATTTGGCCCGCTCAGGACCGCCTTTCTGCAAACTTAATTCAGATTGCTCAGGGAGTAGGTAGTGATTTGATGAGCTGACTGTATGTTTGGCCTTCCGTTTGCTCACCAGGCAAGCTTCACCCAGCCCCATCACCATTGCGGGTGCAGCCTGGGTCTTCCTATCTTGTCCAAGGCCACATGGCTTTGAGAATACAGGGATGCTAAAATAAAAGCTGCATATCAAAATCTGAAAGAGAAGGATTTATCGAGTAAATTGAGGGAGGTAACAAAGATGTTTGAAGTTGTTTATTATTCCATGTGTGGGAGCACAAAGAGGATTGCTGAAGCAATTGCTGGAGAGTTGGGCGTTAAAGCGGAGGACATCAAAACAAAAAAGGAACCGACCAAGGATTCCTTTCTTTTCCTCGGCTCTGGCTGCTACAGAGGCAAACCTGGAAGGAAAATGGAGGAGTTTATCGCAAGAAATGATTTTAAAGGGAGGAGCGTTGCGCTATTTGGGACTTCGGGGAGCGGCAAGGGCGATGAAGTAAAAGCGATGGAAGAGCTGCTCAAGCCAAAGGGCGCGCTCATAAGAGGCAGCTTTTACTGCAAGGGAAAGGCGTTCCTTTTCTTTAACAGAGGACACCCGAGCAATGAAGAGCTTGCAAACGCCAGAGAGTTCGCACGGGAAATGAAAAAACTTTGAAGGCCTGGCGGAACTCCAGCAGAATTACAAAGGGTTCCCTGGTTGCTGTGGTGCTGGGCCATTTTCCTACAGACCGTATCTGGATTGTTTGGGGAATAGGGCTTTCCACCAGGGGCTTTGATAAGGCCGTTCAGCTTAGAGCCCGAAGGACTGCCGACGGACATAAGAGGCAGGCCAACTTGACCTGCCTGTTATATTTCTTGGTAGCGGGGGTTGGATTTGAACCAACGACCTCCGGGTTATGAGCCCGACGAGCTACCAGGCTGCTCTACCCCGCGATATTTTGTGGTTGGAGACGCCTTGATTTCTTCAGCACCGCATTATATGGGTTGCAATAAGGCAAGTCAAACT
>DAOUTC010000040.1 GCA_030626915.1 Dehalococcoidia bacterium | reverse complement strand
TTAGGTAGACCTTTGCCTCTAACCTCCAGCGTGCTGATCTGGGTATTGAGTACATTATGAGGCTTGGTGACTATCAGCGTCTTGACATGATGCTGAGATATACAAGGTCAGTGAAATTTGAGGATAGCTTTACCTCGTCGAGTGAGATAAGTCCCTACCATTAAAAAATTCATTTTGGGAACATCAACTGTCATATCTTCTTTCGCGGAAAGATAGTATAATTCTCGCCAAAATAGCATGCGAACTCAAAGATAGACTTGGCCCTTTAGCGGAGCTTGTAATAACTGGCCTTTGGTAAGCCTGACCCTGAAGACAGAAATTGAAGGAGTTGTTAAAGAAGAGATACCTCGAGTTAAAAAACAGAGGCAGTATAAGTTAAAGGAGGGAGCGAAAATGGAATTGAAGGAAGCTATTAAGAAAAGGCAAAGTATTCGGGCCTATGAGGATAAACCCGTACCGGAAGAAAAGTTAAAAAATGTCCTTGAGGCAGCTCGTTTAGCCCCTTCAGGCAATAATAGACAACCCATGAAACTTGTAGTAGTAAAAGAAAGCAAACGACGTCAGGAATTAGGCCAGGCAGCAGATGGGCAAACTTTTGTTGGCGAGGCACCCATAGTTATTGCTGCTGTAGCTACCGAACCAGAACATATTATGAGCTGTGGAGTTCCACGTTATCCTGTAGATTTGGCTATAGCTGTGGACCATATGACCCTGGCTGCTGTAGATGAAGGATTGGGGACTTGTTGGATTGGTGCTTTTTCTCAGGAGAGGGTGAAAGAAATTCTTAAAATCCCACACAAATATCGAGTGGTTGCTCTTCTTCCTTTAGGTTTTCCCAGGAGAGAAAAAGAGAGGAAAATACGCAAATCTCTCGAAGAAATAGTCTGTTATGAAACATTTACAGACTAGCAACTTTTGAGAAAGGGAATTAGCTCAGCTATGAAGCCAGATGCAACGACTATCTAAAACCTTGTCAATTGTATCTACTATGTGAAAATCTTCCCGCACCGTTTGCATCGAAGTCTATCATGATAGGCAGGTCCCCAGTCAGTAGAATAACAGTTTGGGCAAAACTTCCAGCCCCATTTGATATATTTATTCTCGTTCCTTATTCTCTCTAAAAGGTGTTCCCTTTGAGCAGACAATTCCTGTCTTGTCTTTTGAGAAAGTTCCTCAGAGACTTTGCGTAGGAAAGTATCTTTCGTTCCTTTTCTTACCTCAACAAATAAGGGGCAACAAGTGCTGTGCGGCCTTCTATATGGGCAAGCACTGGGGTCAAATGAGTAGAATTTCTCGCAACGCTCGCAGAGCTTGAAAGCTTCTATTTTCCACTTGCGTGTGCGCAATCTTTCTTGGAGATAGTCGACAATTCGTTCAAGAACCTTCTCAAGCAACTTTGCTTCCCTCGCACCGTTGACCAAGCTTTTTTACTAGCCTACAAGTTTACTATCACCTCAACCAGACCCTGCTTCTCGTAATTTTGCAGCTTACTAGTTACTTCGCTACGAGATATGCCTGTAGGCAGAGCTATGTCCTCAGCAGTATCAGCCCCCATCTCATAGGTATTCAAGGATATGATAGTCTGATTCCTCAATAGCACCGCTAGTGGAGTAATTCCTTGTACGACTAAATTTATCTTTCCCACTCTTGGTCAATGAGTATTGCTTTATTCTATTTCTTGCCTCCTTCTCCAAATCCACCGGCTGGGCTACCAGCTCGGCTTGCTCGGCTCAATTCCCCCCAATTCTCCCCTCAGTGCTGCCCGAACAGCATCTGCAATACTCGCACTGTCGTCCACACCTATATGTTTCTCTCGGTGCGTCCCGTCTTCTAGGGTATCAACGACATAGCGTGGGCTCTCGGGTCTCTTAACGGTTTGTTTAATTAGAATTACGTCTGAATCCGGCATGGCATATATTCTCACGCCATACTTGTTGGGCATCACGCTTCACCTCCTTTTGTTGTATTGTTTCCACTGTACTCTCCTCTCCAAATCCGCTGGCTGGGCTTAGTTATCAACGGAATCTCTACCCCCGAGACATCTCTTGGCTTGCCTTCTGGTGCACCTTCTTTACTGACAGTTGAAGTTCTGGGGATAGCGGATAAAACTTTATCTCTATGTCCTCAGCTACCTTTCCATCGCTTACTCTCAGAAAACCTTCGTGGGCTTCTCTATCCGTTAAGATTAGTAACTTGGTCTTGGCATACACTAAGCTCAAAAAGTAGAGCGACTGATAAATCTGTGCTATTTTCCCAGAAGGTAGGTTGCCACCACTTGTTAGCCAAGAATGGCTCTTGATGCTAGCTACAATAGTCTTGTCCTCAGACACGGCATCAAAGTTATGAACTGCATAGGTACCATCTCTCTTCTCACGCAGGGGTAATTTCTTTTCAGTGAAAGTGTGTCTTGAGTAATCCTTTGCCAGTTCTTTCCTGATAAAGCGTTCAACCTCTTTTAACTCTATGGTCTTAGCCATCTCTATAACCTCCTTTCATTTCATTGTTTCTGTTCCAGCCTCTCCAAATTTCCTGGCTAGAGCTTACATTTCCACCTTTCCTCTGCAATCATATACAATTACTTTTGACTCAAACCAGTGTTTTAAAATCTTAAAGCACTCCTTATGTAAGTAGGGTCGCCGTTGCCCCCAAGTAACACCTTGACTGACCACTGTCCTCATTGCCACATGGTCAGCTCGTAAGATATATAGGTGCCCTACAGGAATCTCTTGTCCGCAAAGTATGCACCTGTAATTGCTTCTGGCGTGACGCATACCCCAGCTCATGGTGATTTTCCCTTAGATGCTGTTACTTCTTCCGTTTTATTGCCCTCTCCAAATGCGCTGTTGGCCTTCCCACGGTCAATCTGGGAACAATCTTGAGCCGAGCCGTGTGACCTCCCCACGGTAATCTATTGCGAAGCCTTCTATTTGGAGTCTTTCACTTTCTTTACGTCTCGCATCTCTTGAGAAGATAATTACTAGATATGACTCATCAGGATGTTTGATTCCGCACATCGACACCCATTGAGCTAAATACTCAGGCAGCTCATGGCGCTCAGCCTCCTTCGGAAAGCAGATGAACACTTTTATGTTTGCCTTGATGTCAACCAATTTGGAGAAATCGTGAAATATGCCTTCCCAATTGCCCGACCATTCCTGCTCAAGCACCAGTTCCAGCCATCGGTATTTTGAACCATTCTCATCCATCTCCTGCCAACAAAGGTCAACCAAATACTCTCCCGCACCCGATTCAGGGTCAGGATAACAGAAGCCTTTTCTGCTCCTTCCTAGTTGTCTAAAGTATCCTAAGTTCCTGGAAGTCCATTCCTTTGTCTCCTGGCACCAACTAAATCCAAGTTTTGGAAACTCCTGTAGGTATGTGTTAAACAATACTGCTGGTGACCTGAGGTCAAGCTCCATATATTCCATGATACTCCTTCCTCTACTTCTTGCCCTCTCCAAATCCGCTGGCTGGGCTATCTCAAGTTCGTTTTCTCCAATTTGCGTGCCTTAGCCTTCTTGCTCTGAGACTTGTCTTGCACCTTCCTATTACGGAATCCCTTCATGCGGAACCAGGAAGGGGTGCGGTAACCTTTCATGCTCTCTCTGGTTTGGCTCAGTAATAAAATTCCTGTCTAAACCCACCTGCTGACGCCATTGGTCCTTCTTAAGGTAGAGTATAGCTCATAGTTCTTTAGCTGGAATAGCGGTTAAGGTTTCCACAGTATACTCGGTCGTAAAGCCTGTCTCTAATACGAAGTTCATCGCTGTCTTTACGTCAGGCGCCTCGAAAACAATTACTCCATCATAGCGCCCGAAAGTAAGATAAACATCATGGATTGTGATGCCTTGTGGAGCCTTAAGCTCTTTCAGATAACTGATGGCTTCCCTTCCCTTTCCCTTCGGGGATAAAAGTGTTATAAATAACATATCTTTCCTCCTTTCCGAATGCGCTGGCTAGCTTCTATTCTAATCCTGCGAGCGAAGACCTTCAAGATAACCCTTCCCTTTGTCAGTTAGGCGGTATAGATTCAATCTAGTCTTCTCCTCTTTCCGAACCTCAACGTATCTCCGGCACTCAAATACGCCATAAATCATCGTTGGTGAAAGGCGTTCAGGCGGAGTTCCATGATGTGTCTTTATACCCATTGCTTGGCACTGGCTTGTCCATTCACGGTAATTATGCCATGACCTGGGAAGCGCTCCCAGTGCCTTGAGATAATCCTTATGTAAGTGGGTGACTTTATCATAGAGCTTCGGAAAGCCCCGTGGGCTTATCAGCTCTTCCCTTGTATTCTTGTCATATATGCTCATCCCCTTCTCCAAATCCACCTGACTGGGCAGCACAAGAATACCTAGCTTTCCTTTCTTAATTCTTTCATCGGGTCATCGGCGGTAACAGTCACGTCGTCAGCAGGGAATTGAAGTCGCTTACCACAGCCTCGCCAACCGCCTTTCTTGTCTGACATGATACCCGTATAAAGATTAACCTGTTCACCCTTTATAACAGCATATTTGCCAAGGGTCTCTTTGCCTGTTTTCTTGTCAACCACCTTTACGCTCATTACTGCCTCCTGCACATTCTACTATTCTTGCTTGACACAGGGATGCTCTACCACCTCACTATGGCACTCCCTAATCTGTTCAGTAGTGCACTCTTCAGGCTTGCCTTTCAGCTTCTCGGGGTGCTCACATCCCTTTTTGCTTTCCACTTTGCACATGCGTAACCTCCTTTCTATTGCCCTCTCCCAATCCGCTGGCGGGGCTACTTATTAGACAAACTATACATTGTAATGGTAATTATAGCACTTACTGAATCAGAATTGTCAGTTTCACTCACATAGTCTAGTTTCGGTGTCTAGCTTGCTGCATTTCCAATGAGGCCACCAAGAAGCATGTAGAAGAGACCAACCTTCCAATTGCCCTCGCCTACAGCATACCCTACAGTGAAGCCAATACCGGCTCCAGCCACAGTTTCATCATTCAGCACATCGTGAACAAAATGCTCTAGCGGGCGTTTCTCCGGATTGAAACGGTCAATGTGAAGACAAATCCTATCCTCATATTCTCTGGCATGATAGGAGTTAGCCTCTCTTGAATCCCTATATTGCCTTAATGCATCCTTCGGCATTCCTAGCTTGGTCTCATGAAGATCAAGCTGCTTAACCAATCGTATGGCTTCAAATTTACGATAGCACCTCTCTTGCGACATTTGAACCTCTTATCTCAATTATACGCTCAACCAACCTCAAATAGAAGACATCGTAGAAGCAGGTCTATGAACCCCAAGAGTACTATGGAGAAGTGCAAAATATTATGTTAACTCAAGTGGGCCAAGCGAAAGCTTTCTTAGTATATCAATAGTCCCAGCAGCTGCAGTGACGCACCACTCAGGTCTTCGTATAGCCATAGCAATTGAGCCTATATCAATATAGAATTGCCCAAATGATGTGGGTTGCTGATAATCTAGGAGTGGTCTAGGTAGAATTCCTCGCGAGAATAATCTATTACTATGCGAAAGTGATGCAATATATCTCTTCCTAGGACTGATGGAAGTTGAAGTGCGTGTTTCAACTTGCTCGGAGATCCTGGCGGTATCTTTGCTATACGCAGCTCAAAATTGTAACCCTCTATATTCCCATCCTCATGGACGAAAATAATTCTGGTGGGCTCTAAAAAATATTTCGCATCGCCACCTACTCCTCCTACTGTTGTTTCGCCTCTAAGTTGGAGATATTTGCGCATGCCTAATACCCTTATTGCATCCCGGAGGTGTAAGGATGTAATATCGGCACCTGAATCTGCTAAAAGGGGGAGGCGATCACTGACTTTTAACCTTGGAATACGAATAGTTGCAACGATTATAGGTATAGCCATTGAGGAAACTGCAATGTGGTGTTCCCCTCCTGGATTCTGGGGATCAAGTAGAACACCCCGAATCATTGGTTTTATAATATCATAAAGCTTTCGGGGTCTGCCAGATAATAAACCAGAACATTCCTTGATCGGATCTTGCCTAACCGTTCTAGTAATTGCTCAGGATCATCTTCGGAGAGCATAACCTTACCCCTACGCACTCCTATCCAATGATTTCGGTGGCTCTTCATCAACTCCGCATAATGATCCCGCAGATAGATAACATTCCTCTTATATTCCTCAGAGCAACTCCTTAATTTTGCTTTGCCCTCTGCAGATCTAACTATTTTTGTTGGTTCTATTTTTGTTACCATCTCATCACCTCCCTTCTTCTAAACAAGGATTCATAATAACAGTTGTTTAAAGAAATAATGCGGAGTTCGGCCTGCTACCCTGTTTTTACCTCCATCCGGGCAGAGATGGAGAACTCCTTTCTCTTTTCTCCTTTCTTATATTTTGTCAATAGGTAAGTATTTTGTCAACAGGCATTAAGGCAGATTGTTTTATTTTGTCACCCTGAGTGGTAGCGAAGGGGCTAGATTCTCCACGTTCACGGAGCCTGTCCTGAGCGTGATGAGATTCTTCGCTTCGCTCAGAATGACAGGCAGAGCGAAGGGCTCCCTCAGAATGACACAAAGCAAAGGGTTCGCAATGACAGGGAAGCGAAGGGGTCAGGGTCAAAATAACACGCGGGTTGCTAAACGACCTGCTAAAACCAATGCTTGAAGAAACATCTCGCAGGTTGACTATGCCATGAGGAATTTACCACGTGGGTTCGAGAGCCTGGCAAAATCACTGATGGCATAGATTTGCTGAGAACACGCAAAAACTGCCTCTATTTGCTCGAAGGTGAAGAGGCTGTGGTTATTGCCTGACTTTTTATATATGGAATCGCCAAAGAAGCCAGCCATTTGCCTACGCGCAAATATGCGGCTTTGACCACCATGGTGTTTTTGCTGGTGACCAAACCATGGTCAGCAGCGTAATAGGCTAGATTGTTTGCTGAGTAAACAAGACTTAATATCTTCGGCGCCCACCTCCACCATAAAACCCACCACCACCACCACCTCTGCGTTCAGTGCGAGGGCGCGCCTTGCTAACAGTAAGCTTCTGTTCCTTTAATGGCGTCCCATTGAGGCCATCAATCGCTGCCTGAGCTTCGGTATCTGCTGGCATTTCAACAAATCCAAATCCCCTGGGTTGGCCAGTATATCTATCTTTGATGATGCTTACCGATGTTATTTGTCCGAAGGACTCGAATGCCTGACGTAACTCCTCCTCAGTAACCTCAGCTGACAAATTGCCTACATATATATTCATAATATTGACCTCCCTTTCCATTTTATAGTTTTACGATTCAGGGGGACTGAACTTGATTCCAGCTCCCCCTGAATCCATACGCAACCAAACTATCGCCGACTGCTCAATCTAACTTTGCTGTAGCACTCACTACAATACACTGGCCTGCCCTCTCGAGGCTCAAAAGGAACTTCACATTCCTTACCACACTGACCACATACTGCAGGATACATTTGACGCCTTGGTCTATAACCACCGAAGCTGTCGCGCTGAGCTTTCCTTGCTTCACGGCAGGCAGGACAGCGCTTGGGCTCATTAGTATAGCCTTTAGTAGCATAGAACTCTTGCTCCTCAGCAGTAAAGGTAAATGTGGCGCCACAGTCAGAACATTGGAGCGTTTTTTCCGTAAATCCCATTGGATGACCTCCTTTTTAATTAATATTTATCTAGAGTTTCGGTCATCCAACGTCTGTAAATAAACTCAGAAGAGCTTCCACAGGAACACGATAACCTACACTTGTAACCGACCAAGTCAAGTATAATAGAAGGTAAAAAAAATTGCAACTATTAGAAGCCGCTACCCAATGGCTTTTTTTTAAAACACCATTATAATTATAAATCGGCTAACGAGGAGCAGCGCAAGGTATGTGTAGAGGAAAATTAAAGTCGAAATTCTTAGGATGCTTAGTAGGAGCAGCCATAGGCGATGGGCTTGGCGCCTGGCGAGAGGGAAAGGGAATGGTCAAAAGGGAAGAAATTGAACTCTTAACTGATAGGCTGGAGCAATTGACTTATACTGATGATACTCACATGACAATCGGTGTGGCAGAATCGCTGATAGAAAGCAACGGCTTTGATGGAGAGCATATGGCTCAGACTTTTATAAGAAATTATGAAAGTGAGCCCTGGCGTGGTTATGGGCCAGGACCTCCCAGAATCTTCAGGATGATAAAGAGCGGTGAGCCATGGCATAGCGCCGCAAACAAAATTTATAAAGGCGGCTCTTTCGGAAATGGCTCAGCAATGAGAGTAGCACCAACAGGGCTTCTATACTATCACAACTCAACAGAACTGAGAGAGATTGCCTACAAATCGAGTTCTATCACCCATTCTCACGAATTAGCCAAGGAAGGAGCAGCCCTTCAGGCTTATGCTGTAGCTTTAGCCCTTAATACGCCTCCGGACGAGGAAATTGACCAAGAGGCTTTCATCCTAAAGCTCCAGAATTTCGCTCGAAACCAGCTATATAAGGAAAAGATAGCTAGTATGAAAGAGCTACTGGGTGAACAAGATAGACGACAGGTGGTTGCTGCTCTAGGAAATGGTATAGAAGCGCCGAGGTCGGTGCCGACTGCCATCTATTGCTTCCTAAGCCACCTGAGGTCTTACAAAGATTGCGTAACCTATGCCATAAGCCTGGGTGGCGATACTGATACCATAGCTTCTATGGCTGGGGCTATCTCGGGAGCATATCTTGGCATAAATGCTATCCCCGATAGGTGGAGAGCAAAACTTGAAAACAGAGCTTACATCGAAGCTCTAGCGGAAAGGTTATACCAAATTGCGACATTGAACTTTATTCCACTGCAACACCTGGAGCAAGAAGATTGAACTATATATGGAACTCAACTATATCGCCATCATGAAGTATATGTTCCTTACTCACCTTTTGCCCGTCAAACTTTCCTGAACCCCAAACCATGGTATATTTTAATTTGTCTCTAAAGTCCTTATGAATAGTTTCGGCAGCATTCTGCACGGTACTGCCCTTCTTTAAAATTACAGGCTCAGATAAGTCAGCCTTGCTTCCCGGGGTTTTGGTATAAACTCGGATAATGTCCAGAACTTGGTAAATCGCTTCCCTCAATTTCTCCAAGCCAGTTCCTTCCCTGGCAGACACCGAAACCATAGGAAATAAGGCATTATATTGCGAATTTAATTTTTCCCAGTTACCGCTTGAACTTCCCAGGTCATTCTTATTGCCAATAAGCAACACCTTCTTTTGATAGCTCCCTGGAGTTGCCTCTGCGGCATTATCTGTTACAGGCTCTATCCTTGCTTCTCCTAATCTCTGTAGAGTAGTCTCCACCTGGCTTATTGGTTCGATTCCCAGGTCTACTACAATAGCAACGAGGTCGGCGCCCCTGAGGGTGTTAGCTAGTAATATCCGCACATTCCTATGTCCTATAGGTGGCGTGTCAATCAACTGAATCTGAATATTCTCAAACCTCATCATTCCGGGGACAGGGGTTTGGGTGGTAAAAGGATATGGAGCTATCCCGGGTGAGGCCTCAGTAACTGCTGCTAATAGCTGCGATTTCCCTACGTTGGTTTGACCCACTAACATTACCTGACCAGCACCTTCCCTTCGAATATAGAAGCCAGC
>DAOUTC010000092.1 GCA_030626915.1 Dehalococcoidia bacterium | reverse complement strand
TTCTTCATCTCCTTCATTTCACTTGGCTGGCTCATCTACCGCAATATCAGGGAAGAAAGCCCTGATAAAACCTTGTTCCTGGTGTGGGGTGTAATAATGCTCATAGCTGTCCTGGCGAAACGCCGCTTCAGCTATTACTACGCCATAAACGCTGCTCTGCTTACGGGATACTTCTCCTGGAGAATCCTGGACTTTGCCGGCTTAAGGGAATTGCTTGCTAGACCTAAAGAAGCGGTTAAAGAATATATCACCAGGGTCGAAAGGAAAAGAAGGAAAAAAGCCAAGAAGGCTGAGGCGCGGGCAAGTCAAAGAGTGCTGCAGCAACGCAGAGCTACACGGGTAAAGGTAATTGTGGCTGGCGTGGTTATCTTTTTCCTGGTCTTCTTTCCCTGTATTGGGCTTCCTGGCATTAAGCCTTATACCAGGGTTTGTGGACTTCCTGTTAAATTGGCACAGCCGCTTGCCAGTGAGCCGGCTCTCATAGACCATGCCTGGTATGACTCGCTTCTGTGGTTAAAGGATAACAGCCCTGAGCCTTTTGATGACCCCGATTCCTATTACCAGCTATACCAGACTCCATTCCATTATCCTGAGTCTGCCTACAGCGTAATGTCCTGGTGGGATTATGGTCACTGGATAACTCGTATTGCCCACCGTATACCCATTTCTAACCCCTTTCAGCAAGGCGCCTCACAGGTAGCTCGCTTCTTCACTGCTCAAGATGAAGACTCGGCTAATCAGATAATGGACAAGCTAGGCTCAAAATATGTCATAATTGACTATCAAATGCCCACTACAAAATTCTATGCCATGCCGGAGTTTACTGGCAGCAGCTCAGATGAGTTTTACGAAATTTATTATCAGCCAACAGAGGCAGGGAAACTGAACCGGATGACTCTCTTTTACCCCGCTTACTACCGCTCCACTGTTGTCAGGCTGTACAATTTTGACGGAAAAGCTACGGAGTCCCAGGACTCCATAATGGTGATTTCCTACCAGGAGAAGCTGAGCCAGGAAGGAGTGTGGTATAAAGAAATCACCAGCTCAAAATCCTTCTCCAGCTATGAAGAGGCTGAGGCTTATGCCTCAAGTCAAGAAGCGGGAAATTATAGAGTAGTGGGCACAGACCCGTTTATCAGCTCTGTGCCTCTGGAAGAAATGAGACATTACAAGCTGGTTTACACCTCAGCTCAAAAGTGGCAAGGTAAGCCGGCGGTAAAGATATTTGAGTACGTCAAATGAAATGTTTAATCCTTGCTGGTGGTTTTGCCACCAGGTTATATCCCCTGACCCTTAACCGGGCAAAGGCCTTGCTGGAATACAAAGGCAAACCGATAATAAGCCATATCGTGGACAAGCTGCCTCAAAATATAAATATCATGGTTAACGTCAACAAGAAATTTGAGGCTGATTTTCATAAATGGCAACGAAATTTAAACCGGGAGGTGGAAATCCTGGTGGAGGAAGCCTTGAGCGAAGAGCAGAAATTAGGCGCTGTTGGCTCGCTTAATTTCTGGATTGAAAAGAAACCCATAGCTGAAGACCTTCTGGTTATCGCCGGGGATAATTATTTTGGGTTCGATTTGGCTCAATTTGTAGCCAGCTATGATGCCACGCACACCCTGGTAGCCATCCACGATATAGGCGACAAAGCTAAGGCCACGCAGTTTGGCGTGGTGCAGTTGGACGGGCATAAGATAGTTGGATTTCAAGAAAAGCCCATCAAGCCCAAATCGAGCCTCGTTGCCACTGCTTGTTATATCTTCCCCAGACGAGTATTCCCCCTCCTGCATCAATATTGTCAGCAGGGCAAAAGAGATAACCTGGGCAGCTTTATCGCTTACCTGGCAGACCAGGATGAAGTCCATGCCTACACCTTCACCGAACCCTGGGTTGATATAGGCAGTGTGGAAGACCTGGTATGATGCACATTGGCTGTGCCTGGCTGGGAGCCCAGGCTGCAGTAGTCATCTACGTCCTTGCCCGCAGACTCTCCATATAGCTGGCAACCACTTATATCCTGCTCTTCGTTAAATGGTATAATAGACTATGAATGACGGAACATTTGGAGATAAATATTTCCAAAACGGGACAAATCGGCTATAATCTCAGATATGACTTAAAGGGATAAGGAAACCCACCAAGGAGTTGCATTACAAAACATATGGAGTGGAGGTGAAAATGTGGAAAAGCTGGAATCCATAGATAAATTGAAACAGGTATTGAAAAAAGAAATCATAGAAGAGGTATTGGATATCCTGAGAGATGAGATAGAAGAGAACTTGGCTGACGATTTCATCCATAGAGTAGAGCAAGCTGAGCTAAGAGCTAAAGAGGGGGCTATTTCTCAATATACAAGTGAAGAATTCAAGAGAAAATTTCTGTGACCTACATTATACAGTTAGAGCATCGTCTAGAACAAAATTTAGTTAAACTGGAGAAGAAGGACAAGAAAACTTATACCAGAGTGATTAACAAGATAATCGAATTAAGTCAAAATCCCTACGCAGGAAAGCCTCTGAGAAGTGTCTTGAAAGGCAGATGGAGAGTTCATATTGGTCCCTTCGTTTTGATTTATAGGATCGACGAAGAACATAAAGCGGTCACGTTCTTGGAATTTGAGCATCACGATAACGCATACAAATGAATATCATCGTTGTAGGCGCTGGCTATGTTGGCAAGGAATAGATTGCTTCACTTGGACAGATGACACCTTCAGGCAGTTTTTTTGTCATTGCGAGGGGCAAAGCCCCGAAGCAATCTCAAGATGTGAATCCCTTCACTTTCATACCTCAGTCAGGGGCAAGCCCCGATCTTACAACAAGGGAAATCCTAAGCACGAAATCCGAAACTCTAAACAATATCGAAGCACTAATGACCAAAATCCAAAACAAAATGATTTGGTATTTGAATTTGGGATTTTGAATTTGTTTAGGATTTAGATATTAGAATTTAGAGCTTAGGTGTCAATAACCGTAGTGGCGGGGTTCATCCCCGCCTGACCGCATGAAATCCGAAATACCAAATCCTAAGTACTAAGCAAGCTCAAATATCAAAAACTCAAAACCGTTTTCGTTATTCGAATTTTGGCATTGTTTAGAAATTAGAATTTATGGTAACGTTTCCACACAGTGTTATAATCTAAAGCCAGACAGAGAAGACAAGATGCCAGAAAGAAGCAGGGATTGGATCAAGCAAGCTTGGAGAGATTTAGATAGTGCCCGAGCACAGATGGAAGACGGTTTTTTTGAATGGTCCTGTTTTATAGCCCAACAAGCGGCAGAGAAGGCGATTAAGGCAATTTACCAAAAGATGGGAGCCGAAGCATGGGGACATTCAGTAAGTGATTTGTTAAAGGCGAGTAGAGAAAAGATAAATGTTCCGGACGAGTTGGTGGATGGAGCAAAACAGTTAGATAGATTTTATATTCCGGCCAGATATCCCAATAGCTGGGCAACTGGCATTCCTGCTGAATATATAGATAGGAAGGATGCGCTAAATGCAATCGATAATTCAGAAAAGCTCTTACAATTCTGTGCAAGTATTCTGGCTGAACAGGACTCTACTAAGAGAAAGACTCCTTGAGCGTGTAAAGGACTTGGTCGCCAAGAAGACAGAGGTGCAAAAGGTGGTGCTTTTCGGTTCGGTGGCAGAATATCGAGAGACAGCCTCAAGTGACGTGGATATTCTCTTAGTGGTGAAAGAATGCCGGGAACGCTTTATTGATAGATCCATCGAATTTTCAGACTTCTTCGAAGGTCTGGAGGTGGGAGTTGATATATTTGTTTACACCCAGGATGAGATAGAAAGAAACGATATACCTTTAGCCAGGACGGCGTTAAAAAGAGGTAAAATCTTGTTTGAAAGATAGTTAAGTGAGCGAGCAATCAAATCTGAAGGGTAGGCTTCCCCCGGCAGCTATAGCTGGCATAATCCTACTCATCCTCTGCGGCATCTCATTATATATACGAATAGCCCTGCCCTATGACCAGGTTTTTGTCAATGGCTCAGTCTGGTTCAGAGGCACCGATGCCTGGTATCACATGAGATTGGTGGATAACCTGCTGCACCATTTTCCTCACCGTATCTTCTTTGACCCTTATACCTTCTATCCCCACGGCACCACAGTACCCTGGCCTCCTTTCTTTGACTGGCTTGTGGCTGGCGTCGCCTGGCTTGTGGGCTTGGGTTCACCGTCCCCACATACTATAGATGTTGTTGGTGCCTATCTCCCGCCCATCCTGGGTACGCTGACAATTATCCCGGTCTATTTCATTGGCAAGGAATTGTTTAATCGCTGGGTGGGCATAATTGCGGCTGCCCTGGTGGCCATCTTGCCCGGTGAGTTTTTGAACCGTTCCCTGCTTGGCTTTACCGACCACCATGTGGCTGAGAGTTTGTTTACCACGCTAACCATACTGTTCTTGATACTGGCGGTTAAAAAAGCCAGAGAAAGGCAAATAACATTCACCCATCTTATTCCTCGCCCTTCACGGGAGAGGCTAGGTGAGGGTGCTAAAATTGCCAGGCCGCTCATCTATACCTTACTGGCTGGTATCTTCCTGGGCATTTATCTTCTCACCTGGGTAGGTGGCCTATTGTTTGTGTTTATCATATTCGCCTGGGTGCTAATTCAATTCATCATAGACCACCTTAGAGCCAAATCAACTGACTATTTGTGCATCATCGCCACTCTATCCTTCCTCATTGCTGCTATAATTTCTCTCCCCTTTTTAAGTAGAGGTGGATTAGAGACTATCTGCCGTGTATCTCTGGTAATTGCTGTAGTGACACCTTTGGTGCTGAGCGGCATTTCGAAGCTTATGTCAAGTAAAGCCATAAAACCCATTTATTACCTTCCAGCAGTATTTGGACTCGCTGCTCTCAGCCTAGCCGTTTTTCATGTTGTTGATCCCTCTTTATTAAAATCTATGCTCCATAGGTTTGGTACTATCATACCGAACCCCAGCTCGACCATTCTGGAAGCGCATCCGCTCCTCTTCCCTTATGGTCATTTCTCCCTGCAGATAGCCTGGCTCAATTTCACTACCTCATTCTTCATCTCCTTCATTTCACTTGGCTGGCTCATCTACCGCAATATCAGGGAAGAAAGCCCTGATAAAACCTTGTTCCTGGTGTGGGGTGTAATAATGCTCATAGCTGTCCTGGCGAA
>DAOUTC010000080.1 GCA_030626915.1 Dehalococcoidia bacterium | reverse complement strand
TTCCGCTTCATCAAATACAATAGATTGCTCGCTATCTATTACCTCATCGGTTACCTCTTCCCCTCTCTTTGCCGGGAGACAGTGCATAAATTTACTAGGAAGTCTATTTATAACTTTACCATAGCACCTTTGCTTTGCCAATAGGATCTTGCTCAGACAGCTTTTCATATAAATAGCTTTGCTTTTCACGAACATCCGCACCACCTCAAGATAACTAAGGCTAAGACTTTAGTTAGATTTATCAATTCGTCAATATCCACAAATTCATCAGCCATGTGAGCTGTCTTATCACTAGGTCCGATAGAAATAGTGGGAATCTTGGAATAATTTATCAGATGGATAGCATCAGTCAAACTACCCATTCCGGCTGGTTTTGATTTGATGCCTAGCTCGCTTGCCGCCTCCATAGCAATCCTAGCTATTGGCTCATTCTCATCTATTTCTGCACCATATTGTCCAGAATCAGTTTCAAGTTTCGGTGGATGTTCTTTCATCCAGGAGTCAGTAGCTGCTACACTCATTATTTTCTGTTCTATCTCTTCCCACAGGTTCACCGTGCTGGGAATAAACATTGAATCAAACGTTATCTCGACCTTTTCAGGATACATAACAGACCATTCTCCACCCTTTATTAACGTGGGGGTGATAACATCGGGATCTAAAAATTTATGCCGCTTATCCGGCCTGGTTCTCCATTCCTCAGTTAATTCCTCTAAAGCATGTATTACTTTCACCGCTTTTGAAATCGCATTTACTGCCCCTCCTTCCCTCCAATGAGGCTGTGTCATTTCAGCATGGCCAGCTCTACCAAACACTGTTATCTTTCCACTCAAAGAACCTCTCATAGCTACAAGCACATTCATATTAGTAGGTTCTGGGATTATGGCCGCATCAGCCTTATATCCCTTTTGGCAGCAGGCCAAGGTACCCATCTCAGTTATTTCTTCCTCTGGAACTGTTTCTACTGTTAAATCTCCGTTTAATTTAATCCCCGCCTTCTGAATGAATTTAACTGCCTCAAGCATGGCAGCAATACCGCCTTTCATGTCACATGCCCCTCTGCCAAAAATCTTGCTGCCTACTATCTCGCCCCCAAAAGGATCATGACTCCAGTTTTCCATCTCCCCAGGAGGCACAACATCATAATGCCCATTTAGAATTAATGACCTCCCCTTCCCATCACTTTCAAGTTTTCCCACAACAACTGGCATATTGCCAAGGTCTCTATTTGGCTTAACTAATGCTCCGGGGAAACTTTCAAGCTTTGAGGCATCAATTTCCCAGATATCAAGGCCGAAATTCATTCCTTCCAGAATGTTAGAAAGGTAACTCTGGAGCTCTCTATAGTCCTCGCCTTCTGCTTTACCATCTTCCGGAGGTGTGACTGTCTTGAAGCTTATCAGCTTCCTCAAACATTCAATAACCTCTCCTTTATTTTCATCTATTAGGTTGAGAATTTTTCTTTCTTTACTAGTTAACATTTAACCCCTTTTTTTATCCTTAAATAGAAGTGGATTGTCCCTCAAGTTTTAAGTCTAATTTATCAACAAAATTACCACTAAAAGTCAGGCCCTGCAAATTCCTTGCAGGGCCTTCAGGTTACGAATAAGAAGGATTCTAAGACAGCTATCAGTTTACTTAGCGCGCCTCCTTGTACGCCTCCACTTCAGCGAAGAGAGCCTCAACCTTTTCGTCCTTCGGTGAAGCCAGAGAGACAGCAAAGTACACTATGATGGCAAAGAAAGCACCGGTAATTCCAGCTCCCCAGCCACCAAACCATGCTTGAGTCACGGGCGAGATTTGCAGTATGCCGCAAACAATCCAGCCAACAGCCATGCTTGCCCAGCATGCCTTTGCCGTTCCCCTCTTCCATAAAGCGCCGATAATAATTGTAGGGAACATGGTAGCCAGAAACTCATAGGTTACAATAGCAATGACAATAAGCGCTGGCAGCTCTCCAATAGACAAGAAGTAAACCATGACCATCCATATACCAATAATCCAGCGGCTCAGCTTCACCACCCGGTCTTCCGTCAGTTTTGTCCTCTTGAATTCATTGACGGCATTGCGAGCCAGAACAACTCCAGCAGTGGCGATCTGTGAGTCAATGGATGACATCTCCGCAGCGATGATAATTATGGCTGCGAAAGCAAGCAGAACCGGGCCGCCTACCTCACTGAATATAGTTAGCAAGCCAGATTCGGCTGCAGCAAGGTCAACATTGACAGACGCAAGTATAGAGCCTCCAATACCTAATATTCCTACTAAAAAGTAAACTGTGCCCACGAGAATAGGGGCGCCCCGAGCAATGATTTTAAGGTCTCGTACACTCTTGGCGAGAAAAATGCGGTTAAAGATCTCAAGCCAACAATAGGCCCCCAAAAAACTGGCGACGATTATCGAGGTCCAGTATTTCGTATCTTCTATGACCAACATCTCCGGCCTTTGCGCCAAGACCTGCTGGAACATGGGTCCTATTCCACCAAATTTGGCGTAGATACAGGCGATTATCCCGCCGATAACGACAACAACGCATATGATTCCCTGGAAGAAGTCTGTTACGACTACACTCCGCATTCCACCGTAGACGCAGTAAGCAGTGATAGCAATGGCGAAGATAGCCATTCCAGCCACCTCGGGCAGAGCTCCATAGGTGAGGGCGGTAGTGGTATACCCAAAGGTCTTCAAGGCCATAATCTGCCATGGAGCACCTATGATGAACCCGGCAATAGCAACTAATATAGCGAGCCTGCGGTCGCCATAACGGCGACCGATGTAGTCAGGCAAGTTATACAGATTATGAACCTTGCCCCAAACCCATATACGAGGGCCGATATAATAAAATATAATCAGCCCCATTACACTGTACATAGCCATATAGATGCCGATGGCTCCACTCATTACCGCATATCCCATGGTTGCCGTATATGTTGACCCTATTATCCAGGTAGCTAGCACTGTGAACATAATCAACCACCATGGACCACTCCGACCAGCGACAGCAAACTCGTTCAAACCCTTCTCCTTGCCCTTTCCCCACTTGCCCACAACAAGGCCCAGGATACAGAAATAGATAACAACTATGATTACAGCCCATGGTGATGTCATAGTAGGTCTCCTCTCCTGGATTCGATCTCATATAGAGCGAAGAGTCCAGCACAAACCAATAGGTAATCAAGCAGCATAAGGAATATGATGCGAGGGAAGGGGCCGACAAAAGGTTCTGCTGTATTTAGCCTGTTGAGAGTGGGTAGAGCCAAAATCGGCACTATAACCACCACAAAGTAGATAGCAAATCCTAACCTTGTTTTCGATTTTCTTGAAAGCTTATTCCCCAACCGAATATACCTCCTTTCTTTATTTTAGGAAGACTGAAACTAACCTAGATTTAAACGATTTATACACCTCCTTTTATGAAATTTTTTGTAAAATCCTGCCTATTTCTGCAGCATATTTGTTTTCCCTCCTTTCTCTCTCAACTGGAGATAAAGCCATTCCCTTTCCTACGAAGGCAATAAGCAGAGCTACCCCTGTATGCAAGCGGTTCTCTGCCTGGTCAAATACAATAGACTGCTCGCTATCTATTACCTCATCAGTTACCTCGTTACCTCTCTTTGCTGGGAGACAGTGCATGAATTTACAATGTGAAGGTGCTTTCTTCATGAGTTCAGAATTTACCTGATAGGATCTCAGTGCTCTCAGCCTCCTTTCTACCTCTTCTTTATCTTTCTCCACACCAGCCCATGTCCATACATCTGTATAAATGAAATCAGCTTGTGAAACTGCTTCTTTGGGCTCCTCAGTAATGGCTATCTTAGAGCCACTCAGCTCTGCATTTTTGTATACTTGTTTAAGGAACTCTTCCTCCGCCTGATATTCCCTGGGTGAGGCTAGATAAAAATTGATGCCCAGCTTCGATGAGATAAGCATCAAGTCTCGACATACATTAGCAATTTTACTACTATCACCCACAAAAGCTAGATTAATTCCTTTAATCTTTCCTATTTTCTCAAACATGGTGAAAGCGTCACAGAGAACCTGTGCCGGGTGATTCGTATCATCTGCCATAGCATTAATTACAGGAACAGCAGAATATTTAGCCATATCTAAAATATCCTTGTAATGGAGAGCTCGAATTACTATGCCATCACACATGCGGCTTATAACTATGCTTGTATCCCCAATAGTTTCTCTTTTACCCAGATGTATATCTCCTGGCCTTATGTACAGTCCATGCCCTCCTAATAAAGTCATGGCAACTTCAAACGATGTCCTTGTCCTTGTAGAAGCCTCCTCAAAAATCATGGCTATTGAGCGTTTATGTAGTAAATCCGGAAGCACTCTTTCCTTACTGGCCTTCTTTACAACACCAGTTAACTCTATAAGGGTTTTTAATTCCTCAGCAGAAAAATCCTGGATGTGAAGAAAATCTTTATTCGTTTGGGTGCCTCCTTGTCAATTTTTTAACATGCTGCAAACCCGGTCACTACCTTACTACTAACAAATCATCTATTCTAGCCTTTCAAGCGTTTCTTAACTGGGAGTACCACTTCCGCCCCAATCCCCTAATTTATATATTACCCCAAATTTCCTTAAAGTCAATACCCCTGTACTCGTTCACATGATTGATGACACATTACCTCCTTGCCTTGTCATCACGAGGGTGATTCGCGCAAACTTGGAACAGGCTCCGTAATCCCTGAGTCGCCACACCACCATAGCTTGGTCGGGGACAAGCCCCGACCCTACAGGATGTAACCGTAGTGGCGGGGTTCATCCCCGCCTTATTCTCGCAGTGGCATAAAAGGCTGTCTAAAGTGTCCACTATCTATCTGAACTAGTTCAGCCCCGATCTTTGCTTCCACTTTTGCAAGTCCCGACAGCCTTTCTGGAAGTTTATCCTCTCGCTGTTTCATGCCTATGCATTCAAATCCGCAGTAGCCTTTTCAGGTTAAAAAAGTTAATATGAATTGCGAGAATCTTTTTTATGGATATTTGTGAAGAATTAAGAGACAGGCTCAAGGAAGCTACTGAAAGAAACAAAGCTGATGCCATTCTCCTATCAGGAGGAGTTGACACAAGCGTCTTGGCCTTCCTAGCGAAGCCAAAGCTAGCCTTCACCGTAGCTCTGAAAGGTCCCCAGGCATCCGACCTCTTCTATTCAGAAAAGGTATCCAGGCTCCTGGGAATAGAGCATAAGAAATTGGAGTTCACTGTGGAAGAGGCGCTTAATACACTCCCTGAGGTTATCGGAATATTGCGAACCTTTGACCCTGCTTTGCCTAATGACCTTTCCATATATTTCGGGCTAAAGCTTGCTAAGGAGAGCAGCATTTGTTCAGTCATGACCGGGGATGGAAGCGACGAATTATTCGCCGGCTATTCTTACATGACAGAACTTCCTCCAAAAGAGCTCAAAAGATATATAAGAGAGCTTTCAAAGAGCTGGCACTTTTCAGCTAATGAGCTTGGCAAGGCTTTAGGTATTGAAGTAAAGCAACCCTTTCTGGATGAGGATTTCGTCCATTTTGCTTTAGAAATAAGCCCGGAGCTTAAGGTCAAGGAAGGCATAGGCAAACATATCTTAAGAAAGAGTTTTGAGGATTTAATCCCACAGGAAATACTCTGGAGGAAAAAGGAGCCTATAGAGTATGGCTCAGGCTCTAATAGGCTTCGCAAAATAAT
>DAOUTC010000145.1 GCA_030626915.1 Dehalococcoidia bacterium | reverse complement strand
GGTCTTACCATGTCCCTGCTGGATACAATAGTAGCTTATGGCGGGAGCCCTGCTTGCTTCCTGGATACTGGAGGAGGGTTATCTAAGGAGCGAATGAAAAATGGCGTTGGTCTTCTCCTAAGAAGGGCGGGAGCAGACCCACGCATCAAAGTGATCCTGGTAATGGCTAGAATGATGATAAGCCCGCCAGATGCTGTGACGGAGGGTATAATGGAAGCCATTAAAGAAGCAGAAGTTGGGACTCCCATAATCGCAGTAATGCGAGGAAGAGAGCCTTACGAAAAACGAGCCAGGGAATTGCTTAGCGATGTAAAAGAAATCAATCTGTATTCTAGCATTGAAGAAGGAGTAAGGGAGGCTATAAAAATAGCGAGGGGGTAGGAATGGCTATATTTGTTGATAAGGATACAAATGTTTTAGTTCAAGGAATTACTGGTAAGTTTGGAGTGTTGCAAACGAAGCTGATGCTGGACTACGGTACTAAAATCGTTGCCGGAGTCACTCCTGGAAAGGGGGGACAAACCCTGTTTGATATCCCTGTCTATAATTCTGTCGAAGAGGCTATGAGTAAACATGAAATAGATGCTTCTGTGATATACGTGCCGGCCCCCTTTGTACAGAACGCAGCGTTTGAGGCTATAGATGCAGGAATCAAGTTCATGGCTATTATAACCGATTGGGTTCCTATTCACAGTGAAATGAAGGTCAAGGCCTATGCAAAGAGTAGAGTTACCCGCTATATAGGTCCGAATACGCCTGGCATAATGATTCCTGGTCAAACGAGCTTGGGAATGATATCACCCTCCGCTGTTATGCCTGGGGAGATTGCGGTTGTTTCAAGAAGTGGAACATTGACTGATGAGGTAGCCGCACATCTCTCAGAACAGGGCATCGGTCAAAGTGTGGTTGTTGGGTTAGGGGGCGACCCTGTGATTGGTTCGAGAACGATTGATGTTCTGAAGCTGTTAGAAGAGGATAAGCAGACCAAGGGTGTAGTCATAGTCGGCGAGATAGGGGGCGCGATGGAGGAGGAAGCGGCCGAATATATCAAGGCTCAGTTCAATAAGCCGGTAGTGGCTTTTATCGCAGGTAGAACAGCACCTCGGGGAAAGGTTATGGGCCATGCCGGGGCCATAATCATGGGCGAACGAGGTACGGCTGAGAGTAAAATAAATGCTTTTCAGTCAGCAGGTGTACCGGTCGCTAAAACACTCTGGGAGATACCGCCGCTAGTAAGAAAGATAATTTAGCAGGTTGAGATTGTGAAAGGAGGAGGGAATGAAAGAAGTAGTCATTGTTAGTGGTGTGAGGACTGCTATCGGAGCTTTTGGTGGTTCTTTAAAGGATATACCTGTCGTTAGCTTGGGTAGTCTGGTAATCAGAGAGGCGCTCAAGCGAGCGGGTTTAAGACCCAACTCTAGCAAGGAGCTTCTAAGTTATTGCCCTGACGCCCTCAAGGACGACGGGATGATAGAACTGGAGAGGAAATACTATGATTGGGACTCTTCCCTGACTGAAGTTCAAATTGATGAGGTAATCATGGGAAATGTCCTCCAAGGAGGACAGGGACAAAATACAGCTCGTCAGGCAGCTATTTATGCGGGCATTCCCAAAGAAACACCTGCTTTCACGGTGAATAAGGTTTGTGCCTCAGGGCTAAAAGCTATTACCTTGGGGGCTGAGGCAATTATGCTAGGCGGAGCAAACATCGTGATTGCTGGAGGAATGGAATGTATGAGCCATTCTCCTTACGTTCTTCCTAAAGCTCGTTGGGGCTATCGCATGGATGTCGAGGCCAAAGGAGAGTTGATAGATCTTATGGTATTTGATGGGTTATGGGAAATATTTTATGGCTATCACATGGGAAATACGGCGGAGGAAATCGCGAATAGGTATGGCATAACTCGCCAAGAGCAGGATGAGGTGGGATTGCTTAGTCACCAGCGAGCCAGAACAGCAATAAAGGAGGGTATCTTTAAGGAGGAGATATTTCCTGTATCTGTTCCCCAGAAAAAAGGGGCACCTATTATATTTGATACTGATGAACGCCCCATGGATACTAGCCTTGAAAGAATGGCCAAGCTACCCCCGGCATTTCGCAAGGATGGTACAGTTACTGCGGGCAATTCTTCTGGAATTAATGACGCCGCGGCTGCTGTAATACTTATGTCTAGCGAAAGGGCTAAGGAACTAAGGCTCGAGCCTTTTGTAACCATTAAGTCGTTTGCCTCAGGTGGCGTTGACCCAAGGTATATGGGGTTAGGTCCTATACCGGCGGTAAGGAAGGCCCTTAAAAGGGCAGGGCTTACTATCAAGGATATGGACGTTATCGAACTCAACGAAGCCTTTGCGGCTCAAACAATCGCCTGTGTGCGGGAACTGGAGTTGAGCTGGGATAAGACTAATCCTCACGGTAGCGGTATCGCTCTAGGGCACCCTATCGGTTGCACTGGAGCTAGGATGGCAGTCACTATCATGTATGATATGAGGCATAGGAATCTACATTACGGACTAGTAACTATGTGTATTGGTGGTGGACAGGGGATGGCAGCAGTGGTGGGAAGAAAAGCGTAGCTATTTGCCCTTTTTCTGGTAATCGGGACACCAGGTGGCATTGGGACGTTCAGGGCGGTGACAAGCACTCCGCCAGTTCCATTTGCAACTGTCGCATAGGAAAATATTCATTCCTAAGGCTTTCTTGGCTCTAAATTTAACTTTATCTATCCAGCTTGGTCCTTCAGTGCTCATAGTGAGATTATAGAGCCTTAGTCTACGGGAAGGCAATAGCGTGT
This sequence comes from Dehalococcoidia bacterium, assembly GCA_030626915.1. Taxonomy (GTDB): domain Bacteria; phylum Chloroflexota; class Dehalococcoidia; order GIF9; family AB-539-J10; genus JAUWHW01. Next base: position 80 of record DAOUTC010000145.1, on the reverse strand, counting down.
ACTCGAGTATATGATCAGTGACACTTGACCTCCTTCCTTGAGATTGCTTCGGCACTGAAGTGCCTCGCAATGACGAAAGG
>DAOUTC010000084.1 GCA_030626915.1 Dehalococcoidia bacterium | reverse complement strand
GCGCTTCGCTCGCAATGACAAAGAGAGAAGACAATACACGTCACTAATCACATAGACTAGTACACTATTCCCGGAATAGCTCCTCCAGCACTTCCTGCCATTTATTCCCCAGACGTTTAGTATCCAATCTAATTTGCCTGGCGCCAACCCTGACCGCATCTTTATATTTTTGCAGGCAAGATACGTTGACCACCATCCTCCCACGAACCGGGTTTAATACCACCTGTTTCCCTTGGGTATAAATAGATTCCGCCCCTGCTCTAGCTGCCAGTATTTTTATTTCTATTATGTAAAGCAGGTTCCTCACTGACTGTGGTAAGGCACCAAATCTATCCCTGAGCTCTTGAGCTATATCTTCTATTTCTTCTATACGCTCTATGGTTGCCAGCCGGCGGTAAAGACTTAAGCGAGTGTTCAAGTTAGATATGTAATCCTCAGGTATATAAGCAGCCAGCGGCAGTGCTATACTGGGAGATTGCTTCGCCTCCTTCTTCCTAACCTCACCGGCTTGGCTTGCCTTTAACTCCTCTACTGCTTCGGCCAGCATTTGACAATAAAGGTCAAAACCTATGTCAGCTATATGACCACTCTGCTCCACACCTAAAAGGTTTCCCGCCCCTCGAATCTCCAGGTCTCTCATAGCTATACCAAATCCAGCGCCCAGCTCTGTAGCCTCGAAGATAGTTCTGAGTCTTTTATAAGCTTGAGGAGTTAGCCGCTTTCCTTTATCAAACAGGAAATAGGCATAGGCCTGGTTAGTGCCACGTCCTACCCGGCCTCTCAATTGATAAAGCTGAGTTAAGCCAAATTTGTCAGCCTGGTCCACAATCAATGTATTGACATTAGGCATATCCAGGCCTAGCTGAATGATGGTAGTGGTGACTAAAACATCGTAGCGGCCGGCCACAAAATCTGCCATTACCTCCTCCAGTTTCTCTTCAGGCATTTGTCCATGAGCTACAGCTATCTTTGCTTCAGGCACTAAAGCTTGTAATTTGCTAGCCACTAAGGCAATGCTCTGAACTCTATTGTGAACGAAGAAAACCTGGCCATTTCTCTCCAGCTCGCGTAATATCGCCTGTCGAACTAAAGTATTATCATAAGCACCAACGTAGGTCTTAATAGATAAACGTTCCTCAGGAGGCGTTTCTATGATGCTCATATCTCTGATTCCAGTTAGAGACATATGCAGGGTGCGTGGAATGGGGGTGGCACTGAGGGTGAGAACCTCTACCTCTCTTCTCATCTGCTTAAGTTTCTCCTTTTGTACCACGCCGAATCTCTGTTCCTCATCAATTATCACCAATCCCGGGTCTTTAAACACGATGTCTTTCTGCAGCAAGCGGTGAGTGCCAATACATATATCCACCGTGCCATTAGCTAAGCCCTCAAGCACTTTCCTTTCCTCTTCTGGAGAACAAAAGCGACTTAGCATTTCTACTTTTATGGGAAAGGCTTGCAATCTCTGGCTAAAGGTAATGAAATGTTGCTGGGCCAGCACAGTAGTAGGGACTAATATAGCCACTTGTTTACCATCCATCACTGCCTTAAAGGCGGCTCGTAGAGCTACTTCAGTTTTACCATAGCCCACATCCCCGCAGATGAGCCGGTCCATTGGTCTGGGTTTCTCCATATCCTCTTTAACAGCAAGCACCGCCTCAGCCTGGTCTGGCGTTTCTATATAAGGGAATGAAGCCTCTAGTTCTTGCTGCCATAACGTGTCAGGGGAGAAAACGAAACCTGGAGTTACCTCTCTGGTGGCATAGAGGTTAAGCAGCTCTTGAGCAATATCAGCTACCGATTGCTCTACTCTTTTCTTTGTTCTTTGCCATTCTTGAGTTCCCAATCGGTTCAAGATTGGCGCTTGGTCGCTACTCCCGATATAGCGACTGATGCGTCCTATTTGGTCAGTAGGCACATAGAGCTTGTCTCCAGCAGCATATTCTAAAACAAGATATTCCCGCTCAGTTCCCTCGATAGCCATTTTGCTTAAACCATTAAATCTACCGATGCCATGGTCGACATGGACCACGTAGTCACCGAGACTTAGTTGAGGCAGAAGCCACTGCCGTCGTACAGGCACTTTCCTACCTGGACGCCTCTGTTTCACAAAGCCAAAAAGCTCAGCATCGGTAATCAGATTTAGCTTATGATTCATTACCCAGCCTTCAGCCAACGAACCTTGCAGCAGGGTGATTGAGCCGCAAGGTGGCACTTGCTCTATTTTTGAAGTGGGAGAACTATGGATATCTTCTTCCTGAAGAAGCTCAGCTAAACGATTGGCCTGGTGGCTAACTACAATCACCCGCTGTTTTTGCTGCACCATTTGCCTGGCTGCTTTGAGGAACCTTCCCAGGTTACCCCCGTAGTTTGGAGGCGAGCTGAAAGGCAAAGTCTGTCTATGATTCTCACTGGCAGGAGCCCCCGAAAATTGGTCGAATTTTCGGGCTAAAGTGCCCCCCAAGGATTCCAGAAGCAGGCACTGCCTGGCCTTTATTTTTGACCCTGATTCCTCCCAGGTAAAATAGGGACAGGGAAAGCCTCGGGGCAGCTCACCGTTTTCTAACTTTACCTCTTTTAGTTCTTGAGCTTCCTTGTTCAGTCTTCCAATGACAGTTTTGATTTCTTCAGGCGAGGTGAGGATAATGAGAGCGTTGCGGTGTAGGTAATCAAGGATGCTCCCGGCATTGAACAAGGGGAAATAAAATTCAGCGCCTGCGAACCATTGCCCCTGTTGTAGTCTGGTTATATCTTCTGCAAAGCGCTGTTTTACCTCAGCAGCACAACTATCTAAATCCAGGGCACTGGTTATCTGTCTTGCCTGGGATATAAGGACTTCCTTGGCCGGAGTGATAGTTAGCGAAGATATTGGCTTGGTGGAGCATTGGTTCTCAGGGTTGAACAAGCGCATGCTCTCTATTTGGTTGCCTAGAAACTCTATTCGGGCTGGTAATTGATTACAAACTGGGAAAATATCAATGATGCCCCCCCGTCTGCTCATCGTCCCTGGTATTTCAACTACATCCTCCATTTCATAGCCCAGGCTTTGCCATCTACGCAGCAGTCCGACAGGGTCAACGCTCATGCCTTGCCGTAAAACATGGCAGGCATGAGCAAAATCCTCCCCAGGGATAGTTTTGCTTACTACTGCCAGGGTTGAAGCTACTATCAAGGGAGGACGTCTAACTGCCGCCCCGAACGTAGTGGCGGGGTTTATCCCCGCCATAGGGTCTCCAGATTCTTCGCCGAGTCTACCCTGACCATAATGAGATTGCTTCGCTGCCCCTTCACTGTGTTCAGGGCTTCGGCTCGCAATGACAGGGGGAACGAAGGGCTCATAAAGAGCCAAGGTAGCTAATACCCGTAATCTTTCCATTGTTGTATTGCTGGGATAGGAAGCAAAGTACTCATAAGGGGAGAAATCCAGCTCGGGGAACTCCAGCAAATTAGCTGAAGGCATACACCAGGCTTGAAGTTGCTCGTAAAGCTTCTTAGCCTCCTCGGGTTGAGCAGTCATTACCAGCACAGGCAAGTTAAGCTCTTCATAAAGGGCAGATATGAGATAAGGCTTGGCGGCGTCGAGTATCACCACCATCTGCTCGCCTCTGCCTGTAGCTAGTTGCTCCGCCAATTTCCTGTAGGCAGGCGTTTCTTTAAGCAGGCAAAACAAGTAAGAGAGATTCATCACCGCATAACTGTAGTATAGCAAGGTTTACTGGAGTTGTTGACCTTCTATAGTGGCTGGTATAATTCCGCATAATGTCTTATCACCGCATAGTAGTCAAATTTGGCACAAGCCTGCTTACCTCGGGCACAGACCATCTTGATTTGCAGGTTATGGCTAACCTGGTGCAGCAAGTAGCCCAACTTCACCGCCAGGGTAAGGAGATAATAATAGTTTCCTCTGGAGCTATTGCTGCTGGAAGAGAGAGGCTCAGGGGAATCCCAGAACATAAGAGTACGCCTTTCAAACAAGTCCTGGCTTCAGTGGGGCAAGGCCACCTCATGCATACTTATGAGCAGCTTTTCAGTCAGTATGACATAACCACAGCACAGGCATTGCTTACCAAAGCAGACCTTTCCGACCGAAGTGGCTATCTTAACGCACGCAATACCTTGCTAGCCCTCACCGAGATTGATGTCATCTGCATCGTCAACGAGAATGACGTCGTTGCCCTTGATGAGATTGAAGAGCTTAAATTCGGGGATAACGATAACCTTTCAGCCATGGTAGCCAACCTGGTTGATGCTGACCTTCTAGTATTGCTCACAGATACAGGAGGCTTATATACTGCCGACCCACATCGCAATCCCAGGGCTCAACTCATCCACCGTGTAGATAGAATTGACGCCAAAATTGAACGTCTGGCCAGTACCTCTGCTAACCGTCAAGGCATTGGAGGCATGATAACCAAGCTCGAAGCAGCTAAACTGGCTACCTCTTCAGGGGTGGATGTAATCATTGCCGATGGACGAGAACCCGATATCCTGGTGAGAATTAGCCATGGTGAAGAGATAGGCACGCTTTTCCCTGCCCAGGTTAATAAGATAGAGAGCAGGAAAAGATGGATGCTCAGTGGGCTAGCTTCAAAGGGCAAGATAGTGGTGGATAAAGGTGCTGTCCTGGCTCTTAAGGAGCAAAACAAAAGCTTGCTCCCCGCTGGTGTTGTGGAGGTGAATGGCAACTTCCAGCGTGGCGATATTGTGGATGTCACAAATAAGGAAGGAGAACATATTGGCTGTGGTATCTGCAACTATAGCTTTGCCGACATGGCTGTTATCAAAGGAGCACATTCTGATAAAATCTTAAGTCTTCTGGGCCATGAATATGGCGACGAAGTCATGCATAGAAATAATATGGTGATATTGTAGAATTACTCTGCCACTGGCATTCAGGTATGTGACTCGAGCAGAAACAGTGGTTATTAAAAAGTCAGAGAGGAGAGAAACCCATGTTGAAAGCCGCAATTGTAGGAGCCACGGGCATCGTAGGTCAGCAATTTATCGTTGCCCTGAAAAACCATCCCTGGATTGAAATTGCAGCGCTTGCTGCCTCAGAGAGGTCAGCAGGCCGCAGCTATAAAGAGGCAATAACTGATGCCCAATCAGGAGCTCTGAGGTGGTGCTGCCAGGAGCCTCCGGTAGAGGAAATTATGGGAATGCCGGTCCAGAATGCCATCGAAATGGATGTTTCCGCCATAGACATCGTCTTCTCTGCCATAGAGTCCGACCAGGCGAAGGTACTCGAACCAAAATTTGCCATTGACAAGCCAGTTATAAGCACCGCTGCAGCCTTTCGCTACGATGACGATGTGCCCATCCTAATTCCAGGCATCAACTCCGAGCATGCTAAACTGCTTGATGTCCAGAGAAAATCGCGGGGATGGAAGGGCCTCATTACGCCCATCCCTAACTGCACCACCTGTGGCCTGGCAATAACACTAAAACCCATTTACGAATCTTTTGGCATAAATGCTGTCAT
>DAOUTC010000135.1 GCA_030626915.1 Dehalococcoidia bacterium | reverse complement strand
GTTGAACTGAGGAATACCAGAGACGGCTCGTCAACAAAGGTAATGGGGTGGCGTGATATTTTCCTTAAAGCGTTTTCTTGCCACATGGCTTTCAACCTTAAAAATTTAGCCATGGCTTCAGCCAAAGTCTCGTTACACAGGATAGCTCTACCATCCTGGTCTGTAACTGTAGACCCCCAGGTGATGGGACCTGTTATCTGCCCTTTGACCATTTCCGCCCTTTTTATCTTTGACAGAAAGGTATGAAGTCCAGCGGCATATTCAGCAGAAATGCCGTATTTATCACGGTTGCTTTCCTCACAATCAATATAGATTTGTTTCAGTTCAGCCTCAAAATTTGCTGATGGCTCGATATGGATTTTGCCTTCATCCATAACCACACCGGGAAATCCCTGGCTAAACTGAATATACATGCTTTCCTCAGGGGAACGCATTGGCAGTTGAGGCCAGGCAGGGATGGTGGGAAGATACTTCATAACAACAGAGCAAGCCTCTTCTGCCTCAATGTGGGGCATGCTGCCGATGGCTGTGGGCAAGCAAGCAAACTCAAACTTGGCCATTTTCTCCCTTGCTTAAAGGCTCTATAAGAATTCACCCAGGCGTATAGCATGGATGTGCATGGCAATGCTGGCAACGAGGAATATTGCCCCGGCCACCAAAGGAGGCATTGCATAGTGCCAGGATAAAGAGATAAGCCACGCTATCCCCAACCCAGCAAAAAGATGGGCAAGTGCATTGAAATTAACATGCTCGGCAAAATAGAGGGACCCTCTGGCCCAAAAGTTTTTCATGATTCCTCCTTTCTATCTTATATATTTCCCAATAAGTAATGCTAAATTTTCCTTCGCTTTCTCTGGAATATATTGCGGCGAAGTGACAATAGCATTCTTAAGAGCAGTAGCACAAGCACAATCTCGTGATTGTAGTATGGAGGGAAGGGTCAACTTCAGGATTTTCTTAGCGGTATCAACGCCCTTTTGTAGATTAGCCAGAACTATTTCTGTAGTTACCGATTCATAGCTTGGGTGCCAGCAATCATAATCGGCGACTATGGCCAGTACGGCATAGCATATCTCAGCTTCCCGGGCCAGTTTAGCTTCAGGCAAAGCTGTCATGCCTATAATATCGGCACCCCAGCTACGATAAAGCTGCGATTCAGCCTTGGTGGAAAACTGAGGCCCCTCTATAGCTAAATAAGTGCCGCCTTTGTGTGCCTTAGCTCCCGATATAGTAGCTGCTTCAAACAGAATTTGACTTAATACCGGACAGAAAGGCTCAGCAAAAGCAATGTGAGCCACTATGCCATCAGTAAAAAAGGTGCTATCTCTGCCTCTGGTGCGGTCAATGAACTGGTCAGGGATGACCAAATCCAGCGGCTTTATTTCCTCCTTGAAGCTGCCTGCAGAGTTCACTGAAATAATCCTTTCCACTCCCAGAGATTTCAAGGCATAGATGTTTGCCTTTGCCGGTAATTCAGAGGGGCTAATGCGATGTCCCTTGCCATGCCTGGGTAGAAAGGCAACTCTTGCTCCTTCGAGATTACCCAAAATGATAGCATCACTGGGCTCACCAAAAGGCGTGGTTAGCTTTACTTCTTCTATATGAGTCATCCCCTCCATCTTATAAAGCCCCGTACCACCGATGATTCCTATTTTTGCCTCAGGCATTAGGTTCTCTCCTCCTTTTCCATTATCTCCAGAAGCTGAGCAGGTGTGATGATTGGGATTCCTCCGTATTCTTTCAAGTTTAGCAAATGTACATCTCCAGAGACGATGAAATCTGCCTTTGTATTAAAGGCGCATGATAAGTATTTATTATCTGAAGGGTCTTCCATTATTACCTCTATCGTCTCCTCTTCCTCGACCAGTGACATAATGCTTAATAGGTCAAAAGTGAATTCCTTTAATTCTTCTTTCTCTAATCCATGCCTTTTCATTAGCCGTGGATAGCTTAAAACCCGTTCTAGCTCTTCAATGATGGATGGTGAAGTGAAAAGGCGAATCTTATTTTCAAAAACATAATTGAGTATCTGGGCTGGTTTACCATGAGGGTTTATCAGGGCACTGACGAGTACATTAGTATCCAAAACGATTTTGAGCATAAGAAATATTTTTTAGTCAAGCCTGCTTTGCTGCCTCTACTGCCTCTCTGATTTCACTTTCCAGTACTTCCGAATCTATCCCTTGATTTCTCTCCCTTATTTGCCTGACCTTTTCATAGAGCCTCTCCCTGATTTTCTCCCAGGTAACATACTCTTCCACAGGTATCACTGCTACCATAGGCCTATTTCCCCTCTCTACAATATACCTGTCTCCCCTGAGGCGAACCTCATCCATCATCTCTCCGAATCTCTGTCTCGCCTTTTGTGCTGATATTTTCTTAAGCATCTTAACCCCCATGGCCATTATGGTCATACCGATTATAATAGAAAGCGGGGTTCTATTGCAAGCAAGGAGGTTCTAAATGCACCAGTATATTTAGACTCTCGAAATTAAGTAGCAGAATTTTACCATACGCAGTTACATTTAATCTTTTTGTAGCCCATCCCCAGCTTTGCCCACATTGCTAAGGTTTGAGCTACACTTATAGCAGCTTGGGAAATTCCTGACGGCTCATTTGTGCATCTCGCAAGATTTTAGACAAGATGCCAGAGCCTAAATCCTCACCCTTGTGCACTGGCACTACAGTGGCTCTCCCATCAGCATGCCTCATATAAATATGGCTGCCTCGCTGACGGATTATTTCAAAGCCTGCTTTTTGGAGGGCACGAACTACCTCGGTGCCAGTTAGGCGGGGTAATCGGCTCATAGAGCTACCTTTTGGACACCTATAAGTTGTAGTTGTTCAAGAGCCAGCTCACCTTCTACTTCTAAACAAAGTTGGATAGCTTCTTTTATTCGCTCCATAAGCTCGTCCAAGGAGCGAGCTTGAGTATGGCACCCTCTAAGGGAAGGCACAGTGCCTACAAAGAAGCCTTCTTCATCACGCTCAATAATGACGGTGAACTCTTTCCCCATAATGCATCTCTCTTAATTAC
>DAOUTC010000160.1 GCA_030626915.1 Dehalococcoidia bacterium | reverse complement strand
GCAGGAGAGTGATGCGTGGTGCTATGCCCACCACAGTGGAGGAATTCCGGGAGCAGGTGCCACTAACTACCTACGGCGATTACCTCCCTGAGCTAGCACAGAAAAGGGAGGATGTCTTGCCAGCTAAGGTTGCCAGGTGGGTGAGGACTTCAGGCAAGACTGGCGAGTATGAGGTTAAGTGGGTGCCTATGTCGGAGGATTTCGCCCGTGAATCTGAAAGGTTTGGGGGGGCTATCGTTTTCCTTTCTACTTGTGATAACCGAGGTGATACTTCTAAAGTTAAAAAGCACTTCAAATTGCTATTGAGTATGGGCCCCCCAGAGTACGTGTCGGGCGCTCTCGTGCACTTGACACAACAAGCGATTGGTTGTGATCTTTTGCCTTCCCATGGAGAGGGAATGCCGTTTCAGGACAGAATGAAGGCCGGATTCGAGGAGGCTTTGTATCGTGGTCTCGACATGATTGGTAGTCTTCCGTCTGTCCTGGTGGCTGTAGGAGAGCAGTTCAAGCAGAGGTCGAGAAAGACAAATATTCGCCCTTTATTGTCTCATCCCAGGGCGCTTTTCCGCGTAATTAAAGCATTAACCAAGAGCAAACTGGCTCATCGCCCTATGTTGCCCAAAGACCTGTGGTCGCTCAAAGGAATTGCAGGCAGCGGCGCAGATAGCGGCATTTTCAGGAAAAAGGTGGAGGAACTATGGGGGAGACCTTTACTTGAGATGTATTCTGGTACCGAAGGTGCCTATTATGCCATCCAGACCTGGGATTATGAAGGTATGACCTTTGTGCCCTACCTCAACTTCTTTGAGTTCATTCCCGAAAGGGAATGGTTCAAATGGCAGTTAGACCATTCCTACCAGCCTAAGACTATCCTGCTGGACGAAGTGAAAGCTGGTGAGAATTATGAGATAGTCATTACCAATCTTCACGGCGGTATAATGACAAGATATAGAATTGGCGATGTGATCCGGATAACCTCGCTGCGAAATGAGAAGCTAAATATTGATATTCCACAGATGATGTTTGAGAGGCGAGCCGATGAGCTTATTGATATTACTGGTTTTGGTCACCTGACGGAGAAATTAATCTGGGAGGCAATTGAGAATACCGGCATCCCCTATGTGAACTGGACGGCACGCAAAGAGATGGTGGAGGATAAACCAATATTGCATCTCTACATTGATCTTAAGGATAACTATATTGCCAGCGAGAAAACCATAGCGGCGGCAGTGTATGACGAGCTTATAAAATTAGACAGTGTATATCACTACAATATTTACATCGCTTATGGTGACCCGGAAAGTGTACTTGGCTTAAAACCCGTACAGGTCACTTTGTTGCCCCAGGGTGCCTTTTCCAGTTATATGGCTCAGCGGCAAGCCGAGGGAGCTGACTTGGGTCATTTGAAGCCACCTCATATTAACCCCTCTGATAGAGTGCTTTCCTTGCTGGGGGCTCCCAGGGTTGTGGTGGAAGCTGTGCCCGTAACAGAAGCTGAGCGAGCAGCAGCTCGGTGAACCGAGCATAGCAGTTGAACAATTCTAGTGGCGAGGCTTTAGCCTCGCCACTATAGAATAATCTTCCTAAACTTTGGCATATAAGGATGTTAATATTTATAAGCGATATTGTTTAATAATTCTTTTGTCATTCTGAATGGTACTTCGACTCCGCTCGGTATAAACTCCGCAGAGTGAAGAATCTCAAAATGCTGTCGTGGGATAGCACAGGATTCTTCGCGGAGCTTGCCCTGAGCGACATGAGATTCTTCGTTACACTCAGAATGACAGGAAAGAGTGTTATATGTCTGAAAAAAGAATGCTAATAGTGGATGCTGAACTGGTGAAAAGGATAGATGATAACCGCGGTGACATGGGTCGTTCTGAGTTTATAGATTTTCTTATTGATAACCAGTTGAAGGAAGAAAGTAAAAGGCACGATGGGGTAAGCAGGGAGGAGTTTCACCAGTTTCAGGAAGGAATGAAAGAGCTGTTGCGTAATTTCCTGGAGTTCTTTATCAGCTATGGGCTTGAGCTGGGCAAACAGCCTAATGATAAAGAATTTGAGCAGTTAAGCCAGAAGCTACAAGCTCTGGGCAGCTCAAGAAAAGCCAAGAGCGGTTAGAAATATTGTAATTTCCTCGTTTTTTCTCCTCAGTCATATTTTTTCGCAGCTTCAAATAGAACTATCTTCTAGAACATAATCACTTCCCAAACT
>DAOUTC010000090.1 GCA_030626915.1 Dehalococcoidia bacterium | reverse complement strand
GCTCTTCCGATCTCATAACAATAATTGAGTAATGCAAAAGTCCACCGATAGGCGTTAGTTTAACGTTTAGGGATTTCAATAAATTTGACTAGCTCGATAAATCGAGCAACGACACCAATTAATTGTAGTTGTCTGATTCATCAGGCAGAGTCGCCCAAATAGATTGGGGACAAGCCTTTATCCCTGAATCCCAGACCTGATTTACGGAATGCTTGCCGCAAATGGCTTCTTATCTTGCTTGCAGATGATTTGGATTACATTGCGGCCTGACATAGCTGCTGAGGGCACACCACCCCCTGGTTCAACCCATTGCCCCGCCATGTAGAAGTTCTTAAGCCCGGGCAGGGTTTTGCCCATTCTCATGCCAAAGGTCTTCGTTGTAATTAACCAGCCCTCAAAACTAGCTCGCCAGTTGCCAGTATAACGCTCCCAGGTTATGGGAGTAGCCACATCGCACATCTCAACTTGACCAGCCAGTCCTGGGAAATGCTGGTCAAGCAGAGCAATCACCTTGTCGGCGATTTGCTCCTTCTCTGCTTTATAGCGCGCTAAGTCTTGCTTCAACTTTTTCCAGTAGTCATAATCGGAGGCGAACATGACTTTCACCACTGTTTTGCCTTGTGGCGCTAGAGTAGGGTCGAAGTTGTGAATCTCCGCGCCTATCGTCTTGCGCTCTTGTCCGGCAATAGTGACTGGTTCCTTGAGAGGATAGATTATAGAAGGTGGCAATCCCTTAAAAGAGCGTGCCACACCCAGCGCTACCTGGACAAGTGGAGGAAAGATGGGCAGTTTATCGTAGTATCCTCGAATTTTGTCGTTGATGTACTTTCCCTCCAGCATGTCAAAAATGGTCGCATGACCATCGGCGGTGGAAATAACAATATCACTTCGGTGCTCGGTGCCATCGGCCAATCGCACACCTATTGCTTGATCGTTTTCTGTCAGGATTTTGCTCACCGGTGAGTGGTAGTGAATCTCGCCTCCCAGGCCAAGGTAGCGTTGCTCGATGGCACGAGAAAACTCGAGCGAGCCGCCTATGGGATAGCCAGCCGCCTTATTATGCATCCAGGCCAGAGTCATCAGCATAGCCATCATAGAGAAATCAGGAAGGTCAAAGGAAAGAGGGAAAGCCTCGCGTAGGAAGGGATCGCTGAACCTTTTGGCAAAGCCCTGAACCGAAATCTTTTTCCATTTCCTCATAATCTTTAGGAAAGGAAACAGCTTGAACAGCACCTTAAATCCATTAAGGGGCCCATACAACTCAGGTGCTTTCTCGATTGGAAGGTCAGAGCGAGTGCAGGCACGTATGCCTTCGATGAACTCCTCAATCACCTCCTTGTCTGCTGGCGAAAGCTCCTTCATATGTTGCTCTAGGCGGTTAATGTCTGTATAGATGATAAATGATCTGCCCCCAGCGCCTTCAATTCGCATAAACTCCTCATGGTCAATCATTCGTCGCCCCTGCACCGCGCCCAATTCCTCCCAGATGCGGTAGAAGTTGTTTGCAGGGCTGGAACCAACTAACCAGTGCAGGCAGCCATTAATGGTGTAGCCCTTCCGCTCCCAGGAGGTGCATAGTCCACCGGGTTTGTTCTGCAACTCGAAGATTTGGGTGCGGTAGCCGTTCATCTGGCCATAGCACCCGGCTGATAGACCAGCGATACCAGCCCCAATGATAATTATTGACTTCTGTGCCATTTTTCGTCTCCTTATTTTGTATGCAAACAGAATTATAGCTTATCTAGGTTATGACTGTAACTTTAGGACTAGCTTCAGCATGCCGTTGCAAGGCCTGTCCCCAGCAAAGTGAAGGAACCCGACGAAGCAATCTCCTCCGTTTTTGTCATTGCGAGTGAAGCATGGCAATCTATTCCCTCTCCCTAGATGGGAGAGGATTAAGGTGAGGGTGAAAGCCGAAGCATGCCAATCTCAGGAATGACCATAGGATTGTTTCATTTGCTCGAAATAATGGGATGGAGCCAGGGAGGAAGATGGAGAGTTTTAACAATCCAGGGTAACAAAATTACCTGAAATATATTGGCTATAGTTAATATTTACCACTTCGAAGTGCAAGTCTCCTGCTGCAACCTTCTTTATCTCTTTGGATTTGTCTCCATGAAAGTAGAGCAATACATTCCTTGGCTCTCTATACTCACATGAGAATCTTCTACAGTGCTCTTGCAACTTGTTCAATACAAACTCCAGGTCTTTGGCAAGACGGCTTTCAAGTGGGGCAATCTTCTTATCTTGAAAAACCTTAGCGAAATCACTCTGGAACTCATTTTCCAGTGTCAGTCTGCCTACCAGCCGTTCCAGCTTATCTATCCTATTCTTAAAAGCAGCCTCCTCGGTGGGTTCATTGTTGAATTTGCCCCGGCTGTATTGCTTCTTCCAATGATAAAGCAAGCTCGCTGAAATGTTATGTCTGCGGCAGAGTTGGACAGGACGACTCTCCCCACTTAGTAGCTCCTCTGCTACCTGCCTCTTAAATTCTATACTGAAACTCCTCTGATTCCTCATGGCAAGATCTTTTCTATCCCTCATTATAGGATATCTCGACCCTGCCAAACCTTCCTAACCTAATGTGTCCAGTTTCAGGGGTTCACTCCAGCGACATAGTTGTCCTAAATCTTAGCTATTACCGGCTCTTCTCCATGTCCTTGGTGCCATACTAATAATATGAGTCCTTCAGGGAATTTCCTTACTTTATCTCGAATTTCATTAGGCAAGTCACTTTTGCCATCGCCATATATCAGCATAATGGCTCGGTAATATTTAGCCTTATTAAGAAATCTTTTGAGTGTTTTGAGGTCTTCTCTTAGTTCATTCATTCTGCTTTTTACTGTTACTGGCTTTACTTCGATAACTACTAGATTATGATTCATCGTACCAGGCACATGAACGATAAAATCGGGTTTCTTCGCGCCCAACTTTTGCCGAATAATAGGATGGCCGGCTTTGTCAACCTCTCCATCTAGCTTGTAGGGGAAACTGTCCCCTAAAACACAGCGAAGTTGATGGTAAAGTTCATAGCAATATACACGTTCCCGATATATTGACTCTTCAGAACCAGCTACATCTAATTGAAAGTAGTGTCTATCTATCCTTCTGCCAGCTTTTTTCAAGCATTCAATAAACTGCTTGAAGTCGTTTTCCATGTTTCCCACCATACTTAGTAGCTATGTTGCCTAGCGATGGTATATGCGAACCCAAAAGCTGACCTAATCCGCTCTAATCTAGCAAAATCTGGCATTTGCTATAGTGCCTATCAAACTTGTTACTTGAAGTGCGTCGACCTTTATAAGCTCAGCTTCTGTAAAGCTTTTCCGAAATCTTTTACTCGGTGTTATACACTGTTGGTGACTTGTTATGAATATGAAAGCCATTCATTTTTCTTTATCTTCTTTAGAGATTCTTGTTCATTGTATCTACTATCTCTCTAAGAGCCCTTGCTGCTGTATCTACAACCCATGCATCTTCATCCCTCAAAGCTTGCTTTAGGGGCTTTATTGCCTTCGTATCTCCTATTTTCCCAAGAGCCCCTGCTGCTGTAATTCGAACCAAGCTATCTTCATCCTTCAAAACTTGGATTAGGGGGTCTACTGCTCTTGCATCTCCTATCTCTCCGAGAGACCTCGCTGCTTCCTGGCGAGCAGCGTTATTTTCATCTTTCAAAGCTTGGGTTAGGAGCTCTATTGCTCCCTCATCTCCTATTTTTCCAAGAGCCTTTGCTGCTTTCAGCCGAACCACTTTATCTTCGCCTTTCAAAGCCCGAGTGAGAGGTTCTATTGTTCTCATATCTACTATCTCATCAAGAGACTCCGCCGCCTTCAACCGGGCATGAATATCTCCATCTTTCAAAGCCTCAATGAGAGGTTCTACTGCTCTCGCATCTCCTATCTCCTCAAGAGGCTCCGCCGCCGTCCGAGTAAGGTATTCTGTCCTTGCACCTCTTATCTTTACAAGAGTCTCTACTTCTTCTTGGGGAATATATTTCTCTATCAATGCAAGAGCCTTTGCCGCTGTCCGTCGGACATAGCCATCTCCATCCTTCAAAGCTTGAATTAAGGATTCTGCTGCTTTCGCATCTTTTGTGTTTCCGAGAGCCTCCGCTGTTTTCAGCCGGACATAGCTATCTTCATGCTTCAAAAACTGAATGAGGCCATCCACTTTTGGTCTTATCATCTCACCAATAGCGTGCGCTGCTGCCAATCGAACATGCCTATCCAGGTCATTCAAAGCATAAACGATGGATTCTACAGTCTGGGGTTCTATCATAGGTCTTCCCATATTTCCAAGAGCATGTGCTGCTGCCATCCATCGAATAGGCCTATCCGGATCTTTCAAAGCCTGAATGAGTGGTTTTACCATCGGTTTTCCTATAAGCCCAAGAGTATACGCCGCATTCCCTTGAACCTCGATGCCTGCGTACTTCAAAAAATGAATGAGGGGTTCTACTGCCGGCGCCCCTATCGTTGCAAGAGCGCTCATTGCTGCTCCTTTAAGGTATACCCCCTCTTGAATCCTGGGATGCGGGTCTTTCAAAAGTTGCATTAGGGGTTCCACTGCCCTAGCATCTCCTATCGTTCCGAGAGCCTTCGCTGCCCCCTCTTGAACGTGGATATCTGGATCTTTCAAAGCTTGGATTAGGGGTTCCACTGCTCTCGCATCTCTTATCTCTCCAAGAGACTTCGCTGCTACCAGCCGAACATATTCCCTTTCATGCTTAAAGGCCTCTATCAAGCCTTCAACATCTTTCTTTGCCTCCATCTGTTCCACTTTCTTTGCTGCCCTCTGGTCAATACCAAACTTAAATAAATCAAGTATTCCCATTTTCACACCTCCTTGGCTATCCATGCATATAAGAGTGGATATACGAACCGAAAGTTCGTCTAATCCACTTTAATCTTGCAAAATATTAGCATTTGCTATAGTAGCTATCAAACTTGCTACTTAAGGATTGTTGCCCCTTCATATTCACAGCTTCTGTAAAGATTTTTCGAAGTCTTTTGCCTAAATCGGCTCTCATCGCAGGCAATTCCATTCCTCAGCGGTAATTTGACGACCTGAGCCATCACCCTCACCTTATTCCTCTCCCTCAAAGGGAGGGGGATTGCTTCGGCTACGCCTCGCAATGACGTTATGAGTTCAGGGGAGGAGGGGATTGGGGTCATATGGTTTGTTGAGTTGGATGGGATTGTCACGTTGCTCTCGCTGCTCGCAATGACACTGGGCATATAGCTCTACGGGCTTGGTATGTTTCTTATGGCCGTCGTAGTCTACATGGTATATTTGCAGGTCATCGGCGAATTCTCGAACCAAATTATTTTCTATCTTTCAAACCT
>DAOUTC010000166.1 GCA_030626915.1 Dehalococcoidia bacterium | reverse complement strand
TATGCAGCTCGTTTTTGCTTCTTATCCTAATAGCTGGCATGCTCTGCGCTTGTGGAAGTCCTGCTCCTGAAGTGCCTTCGTCTTCGGACACATCCTCCATTCCGGCTGACAGGGTCGAAGTTATTTACTTTCATCGAGCGCAGCGCTGCTATTCCTGTATCTACGCTGAGGAGGGGACACGCTATACAGTGGAAACTTACTTTGCGGATGAGTTAGCTAGTGGCAAGGTGATTTTTAAGGCAGTCAATGTAGGGGATAAGGAAAATGCTACCATTGTCAAGGAATCCGGCGCTTGGTTGTGTTAATTAGTTGGGGGAAAAGCCCACCCCGTAGCTTGACTGTTTTGTCCAGAATGCCTCCCAATCGTTTTTATTATAGCACAGTATCCTTAGTTTGAGAAGATTATTTGCCCCTTTTGTAGTCCAACTCATGCCATGTTTCTTAAACCTCCTGCCGATGACTATATCGATATTTTTCTCCATAGCTCCGGTGCTGCAGACCAGTACCCTTTTGGCTTCAACTTTATCCTTCAACGACCTTGAGCCATATAGGCCATCCCGATTATTCTCGATATAGGTGACCAGGTCAGCAATCCTTTGCCTCTTATCTTTATCCTCACAAAGCAGACATGCCAGCTTCACCGTGGTCAGCATCCTTTCACCTTGGCCACTATACAGGTAGTCTATCAGTTCCGATACCAGCTTGGGCTGGTCGCTGAAGGTCTGGTGAATTTTGACCATCAGGTGCCGCCAATCCAGCTGATAGGTCGCCATAAAGTAGGGACCCTCGGCTATGTTCTTAATCCAAGGGTCGCCATCCCCAAGCACTAGTAGGTTTCTGGCTTTAGATAGGGTAAGCTTCTCCTCTCCCTTGAGGTAGAGCTTCTCACCGAATTCTTCTACTTCCTCAATGCCGCCATGGAGGGTCTTCTCAGCAAGGCGGTAGCGTTTGTATTTCGCGGTCTCGCTTTCGAGTTCCTTACCTGAGTACATAATACCTAGCTTCACGGTGAGCTTCTTCTGCCCCTTTTCCTGAGAGTGAAGCATGGTGGCATCCATCTCGGTGACCACAATCTCCTTCTCCTCACCCTCGCCTTCAAACACCTCGCCATCCTCAAACACAGCTTCCCGCCTCTGGTCCTCTTCCTTTCTTAGAGCCTTTCCGCTCTTCTGCACCCAACTCCAGGCAGCTCCATGGCTCACTTCGTCACCAATCTCAGCACTCAACAAGGCTGCTGCCTCCCTATAGGTGTATTGGTTAGCCAGCTCACAGGCCCTTTTCTTCACCCACAAGGTGGTCTCCTGATAAGGCTGAAGACCTATAGCTTTATCCAGAGGATAGCAGCCTTCGCCATTGCTCTGGCCAACCTTCTCACGGTAAAAGGTGATATTACCGAGCCTGGTGGTAAGGTAACGCATCGTTTTGCCCTTACTCTCCTTCCCGGCTAAAGCCACCACCTCTTCATTTCGTTGCTCCAGGGCTGATAGGAAGAGTCCCTGACTAGCCTCTCTACCTGCCTTCCAACAGGCTTCCTCTAGCATATTTACATCCCAGCCCTCATCGGGTAAACTAATTCTTACCAGGTACTCCACCTGCATAGGCTCACTCCTCCTTCTCTTCTAATTTTGCATCGGGGTGAGCCTATTTTATAGCCTCCGCTATCGCTCCGGCACCTCGTTCACTTCGCCCCAAGAACTGGGGCTCCGTTCACGAGTCTATTTTCTTTTCCCCCCAAAATCCGAACACATCCTCGGCGGATGACGCAGAGATGGTCAGATGGGGAAATACCCTGAAACGGTGGCGGGAGCCTATTCTGAACCACTTTGACAATCACACC
>DAOUTC010000168.1 GCA_030626915.1 Dehalococcoidia bacterium | reverse complement strand
GAAAAAATTGCCTCAACAAAGGCATCAGCATCAAAAGGAGCTATGTCATCTAATTGCTCGCCAGTTCCAATGTAGGCGATGGGAATCCCCAGCTCATCGCAAATTGCCAATACTATTCCCCCTTTGGCAGTACCATCAATCTTAGCCAGGAAAACTTCACTCACCCCCACTGCCTCAGTGAAATGTCGGGCTTGAGCCAGTCCGTTCTGACCAGTAGTGGCATCAATTACCAGCAGCACTTCTTGGGACAAGTTATACCTGCTAGCTACACGCTTTATCTTTTTAAGCTCTTCCATAAGGTTAAACTTGGTGTGGAGACGACCGGCAGTGTCGATAATAACTGCTTGGGCGTGTCGGCTATGTGCTGCCTGGATAGCATCGAAGACAACTGCCCCAGGGTCGCTACCTGGCTGGTGAGCAATAACTTCAGCATCAGTTCTCTCTCCCCAATATTTCAGCTGGTCTATAGCTGCTGCCCTGAAGGTATCAGCGGCTGCCAGGATGACTCGCTTCCCTTGCGAGGTAAGACCATAAGCCAGCTTGGCAATGCTGGTGGTTTTCCCTGAGCCATTGACTCCCACTACGAGGATGACTTGGGGCAGTGAGTCAGCGTTAATCGGCTTTGGCGGGATGTTTAGCAAATTTATCATCTCTTCCTTCAGAGCTGACCTTAGTTGAGAGGCTTGTGTCAGCTTATCCAGTTTCACTCGTTGCCTGACTCTGTCTATGAGTTTCTTCGTGGTTGCCACACCGACATCAGCTAAAACAAGCAACTCCTCAAGCTCATCCCAAATTTCTTGGCCAACCGAACCTCGGTCAAAAATATGAGCTATCTTGCCAAGCCAGGCTTTCTTAGTTTGCCTCACTCCTTGTTCAATTGTGCTTAGCTGTTCAGGCAATTTAATCCTCGCGTTAAATCATTGAAGTATAATATTACAATTCTGGTTGCCCTTTAGCTAATGGTTATTATCTGGCGAGGATAACGCTGCCTCTCCTTTGATCAATAAGAGTGGATATACTATGTCGCTGAGGCAGCAGGGGATCCAAACGGCCAGGAACAGGAATAAGAAAACGAAAGGGAGCAAGGGAATCCAATTCGCTGTTCCAAATGAGGTGAAGTAGAATAGCGATGCCCAGGTGCTCAACAATACATGCCCGGAATGTGGTATTTTGGTTGTTTGCTTCCAATAACCGATTGCAATGCCAAGAAGTGCTGCACAGTTTACTATTATCCACTTTTCGATTCCAATAACGGGCATTTTTGAGGTTTCAATAAAAGGCACATGGAAGTCCATTTCGATATGAAGTAAAGCTCCTCCCAGATAGGGGATTAGAGCGTCGCTCATGGTGGCTATTCCGATTGAGCCTGTCCAGCCGACTAAAATCACTGCCCAAATTTTAGCCTTCCTGTATTTCACATACATCGCAGTGGTTACCAGCGCGCTTAATACAACATGGATTGGGTGTAAAGTGTAGAAAGCAGTCTGGGAAATTTGGGTGGGAACATTACCAAAAACTATTATCACCATGATGATAATTCCGGTAAGGGCTCCAAGGGCAGTGAAGGGAGCGTGTCTTCTGAGTTCCTGTGCTATTCGCCTAAGCATCTTTTATTTAATGGATTGAGGTTAAGCGTTTTTCCGCTTTTGGTGTTGCTTCCTATAGCAATTGGAACAAAGTCCGGATGACTCGGAAAGGTGGTATTCAGTATGAAAGTCAAAGTTCCGGGCG
>DAOUTC010000147.1 GCA_030626915.1 Dehalococcoidia bacterium | reverse complement strand
GAGTTTTGCTATTTGGATTTGGAAATTTGAATTTGTTTAGGATTTGGAGCTTAGATATTAGAATTTTATTGAAGTTGGTTGGGTACGAGCCCCAACCCTACAAGATTGCTTCGGCACTTTGTACCTCGCAATGACAGAAAAAAGGTACTTCTCGTAGTGATGCAAAGAACTGTTAGAGCCTATCCCAAACTTAAAATGGAAGATAACTCCATACTTTGAGGTGCCCTCCATCTATCTGAACTAGATTGAAGTAGACAGGGAGACCTCTTAGCGATACCCGTCTGCTATTCTGGGCAAACTAGATTTACCTTTACCCTATTAAACCACCGCCAAAGGTCACAAATACTGGTGCCAGCAATAATGAGATTACTGACATCAACTTAAGCATTATGTTCAGAGAGGGTCCAGCAGTATCCTTCATGGGGTCGCCGGCAGTATCTCCTACCACTCCAGCCTTATGAGCCTCTGAACCTTTACCTCCAAAATGCCCCGCCTCAATCCATTTCTTGGCATTGTCCCAGGAGCCGCCAGCATTGTTTAAGGTGACAGCAAAGATAAAGCCTGTGGCTAAAGCACCGATGAGGAAACCAGCCAGAGCATATTTGCCCAGGATTATTCCCACGAGTACGGGCATAACTATTGTCATTACCGAAGGCAGCATCATCTGTTTCAATGCTGCTCTGGTGCAAATATCCACGCACCTACCATATTCAGGCTTGGCTGTTCCCTCCATCAAGCCCTTTATCTCACGCCACTGCCGGCGAACTTCGTCTACAATAAGCGCTGTAGTTACACCTACCGATTTCATGCTCATAGCACAAAAGATAGCAGGCATAAGAGCACCTAAAATTAGACCCACGATGACTGGTGCGTTGAGCAAGCTTAATCCTGAAGGGAACTCGCCGGTGGTAATCATTTCTGGGGTAACTATTCTTGTAGCTATAGCATAGGCAAGGATTAAACCTAGTGAATTCATGGCAGCGGCGCCGATAGCAAATCCTTTGCCTGTGGCTGCGGTGGTATTGCCCAGCGAATCTAAGGCATCAGTCCTCTCACGTACCTCAGGTGGTAGCCCCACCATTGTGGTGATGCCGCCAGCATTATCAGCTATGGGTCCGTAAGCATCGGTGGCTAACGTCACGCCTAAGGTAGATAACATACCCACAGCAGCCAGGGCAACACCATAGAAACTGGCAAATTTGAAGGCTATAATAATTGCTATAGCGATTAAGACCACCGGTGGCCATGTGCTCATCATGCCATTGGCAAAGCCGCGAATTATAACAGCGCCACCTCCGGTGGTGGAGGCCTGGGAGATTTCCCTTGTTGGCTTGTAAGCATAAGAGGTAAAGTAGTTGGTGCTTTCACCCATAAGTGCGCCAGCTATAAGGCCGGCAAGCACTGCCCAGAAAATTCCTAGACTTGCACCTAAGAAATGGATCACTAAAAAAGCAAATATTGCTGTCAATATTGTGGCGGTAAGTGTGCCACGGCGTAATGCTCCCAGAAGAACACCCATCTCTACCTTCTCTCCCACTCTGACCAAGAAGGAGCCAATCACAGAAGCTATAACGCCTCCAGCCATAATTAACATAGGTACATACAAGGCAATTTTAATATCAGAAACTATTCCAAGTGCAGTAGCAACTGTGCTCAGTGCCATAGTAGCAATAACGGTTTCAATATAGGACTCAAACAAATCGGCGCCCATGCCGCATACATCACCAACGTTATCACCTACAAAATCAGCTATCACTGCGGCATTCCTGGGGTCATCCTCCGGTATTCCTGCCTCCACCTTACCCACCAAATCAGAGCCGGCATCGGCTCCCTTGGTAAAGATGCCACCACCTACTCTGGCAAAAAGAGCTACTAATGAAGCCCCGGTGCCATAAGCTGGAATTATAAATAGGAAATTGGGGTCATTATGCCAGGCGAGATAGAGAGTAGCTAAACCGAGGATACCGATGCTAACCACGGTTAATCCCATAACTGCTCCACCTCTAAAGGAAACCCTTAGTCCTTGGTTCAAACTTTTTTGTGCTGCGGCACAAGTCCTGCCGTTAGACCTGACTGCCATATTCATACCGGCATATCCAGCCCCCATGGAACAAAGGGCACCGAAGATAAAAGCCAGGGATGCTTTCCAGCCCAGGGCAGGAGTAACAAATGCTAAAAGACCTAAAATTATGGCTATCACGATTACGACAATAAACAATGTGCGATATTCCCTGCCGATAAAAGCCCTGGCTCCTTCTTGAATGGCTTGAGAGGCCTCTCTAATCTTGTCCGAGCCAGAGTCCTGTCTTAAAACATAGCGCACAAAGTATGCCACTGCACCAGCGCCTATAAACCCTGCAATTACGCATATCCAAACTAAATCCATAAAGCTACCTCCCTGTGTAGACATAAAAAATAAGGACACCCGGATTTAATCCGAGTGTCTTTCTTTCTATTTCTTGCTGGTTAAAATAACTCATGTCGGAGGTGCAAGTTTAATGTAAAAATTCACTATCTGTCAATGCAACGTAGTCGTTCAGATGATTGGTGATATATTACCTCCTTGCCTTGTCATCACGAGAATAATCCGAGCAAGCTCGGAACAGGCTTTGTAATCCCTGAGTTGCCACACCACTGCACCTACGAGATGTAACTGTAGTGGCGGGGGTTATCCCCGCCTTAGTGGTTGGGG
>DAOUTC010000035.1 GCA_030626915.1 Dehalococcoidia bacterium | reverse complement strand
GTAACATCTTTGCTTATTGGTCCAATCTGGTCGAGGGAACTGGCAAAGGCGACTAAACCGAAGCGGCTCACTCGACCATAAGTTGGTTTAAGCCCCACCGCATTACAAAATCCCGCTGGTTGCCGTATGCTGCCTCCGGTATCGGAGCCCAGGGTGTAGATAGCTTCATCAGCGGCTACAGCAGCGGCTGAGCCACCACTGCTACCTCCGGGGACACGGCTTAAGTCCCAAGGGTTGTGAGTGGGAAAGAAGGCGGAGTTCTCTGTAGAAGAGCCCATGGCAAACTCGTCCATGTTTGTCTTGCCTAGCATTACTGTCCTTTGTGTCTTCAATTTCTCTATTACCGCAGCATCATAGGGTGGAACGAAATTTTCCAGCATCTTTGAACCGCAGGTGGTTCGTATCCCTTGAGTACATATGACATCTTTAATCAAAGCTGGTATGCCTGTTAAAGGCGCAATATCACCGCTGGCTATGTAACTATCTGCCTCTTTTGCCTCTCTTAAAGCTACATCCTCAGTGGTGGTAATACAGGCCTGGACTTTGCTTTCCACCTTAGCAATACGCTCCAGGATAGATTCTGTGAGTTCAATCGAGGAAATTTTCCTCTGTTTAAGAAGTTTGTGTGCCTCATGAATGGTTAGCTGGCAGAGTTCGTTCATAACTTCTTCCCGAGCCTGCTGCAGAAGGCAATCTTATGCCAGTTGCCACCGCTTACTTTATGCATTGTTCCAGTCCTAATTACCATCGGCATTAATCATTTATGAGTGCAGCTACTCTAATATTGGCTGCACCTTGAAGCAACTCTCTTCTTGTCTCGGAGCATTGGCCAGCACTTCGCTTTGGGGGTATGACTTAGCCGCTTCATCTTCCCTAAAAACGTTTTGCAGCGGAATAGAGTGAGTTGCCGGTGGCACGTTAGTCGTGTCTATTTGCTTAAGTATGTCAAAATTTTCCAGGATGTTGGATAGTTGCAGGCTAAACTTTTCAACTTCAGCTTCACTCAAACCTAATCGGGCCAGCCAGGCAATGTGTTTGACCTGTTCATAGCTTAATTTCATTTTACGCCGCTAAGCGATTGTTATTATAGCACGGGTTTTTGAGATAACAACGGTTGCTTATACCTGTGAAGGAAGCTTATAATTAGGATAATAATCATGGAGGCTGAGAAGCCAAGGAGAGAAAGAGAGAAAGTCGAGGTGGGTTAATGAACTCACATACACCAGACAAAATTCGCAACGTCGTGCTGTTATCTCATTATGGTGCTGGCAAGACTTCGCTCGCTGAAGCGATGCTGTTTACCTCGGGAGCTATTAAGCGATTAGGCAATGTTAAAGATGGTACTACTACCTCCGACTATGACCCTGCCGAGGTAGAACACCACATGAGTATAAACCTGTCTGTGCTTCCACAAGAGTGGAAGGGAAATAAAATAAATCTTATTGATACTCCGGGCTACGCTGATTTTGCTGGTGAAGTCAAGTCTGCTTTGCGTGTCAGTGAAGCAGCAATAGTTGTGGTTTGTGCTGCCTCCGGTGTGGAGGTAGGCGCTGAGCAGGTATGGTCTTATGCTGAAGAAGCGAAGCTAGCTCGTTTGATTTTCATTAATAAGATGGACCGAGATAACGCCGATTTTTTTCGAACTTTGGAGGAAATACAAGCTAAGTTGGCGGTAAGATGTTTGCCAGTTCAGCTACCGGTGGGTGCGCAGAATGATTTTCAGGGTATTATAGACTTAGTAACTATGAGAAGTTACTCTGGTTCTAGTTCAAAGGAAACAGAGCTACCAGCCGAGTTTTTGGCACAAGCCAAATCTCACAGAGAGAGACTGGTTGAGGCTGTAGTTGAAGTTGATGATGAACTCATTGCCAAGTACTTAGAGGGTGAAGAGCTAAGCAAGGAGGAAATTCTTAAGGCTATAAAGCAAGCGACTATAGCAGGTAAGTTAATACCTGTTTTTACTGGCTCTGCTCTGTGTAATATTGGCATTAGTCCGCTTTTTGATGCTATTAGTAACTATTTGCCTTCGCCTGAGGAAGCAGACGCTGCTGCGGCTATAAATTCAACAACTGGAAACGAGGAGGAAGTTAAACCTGAGGTGGGGGCACCTTTAGGCAGCCTTGTTTTTAAAACTACTGCTGACCCATTTATAGGTAAGATTAGCTATTTTAGAGTTTACTCGGGCGTCATTTTTAGTAATTCCCAAGTTTGGAATGCTAATAAGAATAGTATGGAGCGCATCGGCCAACTTTTTACCTTGCTGGGGAAAAATCAACACCCGGTGGATCAAATAACTGCTGGGGATATAGGGGCAGTAGCTAAGTTAAATTTGACTACTACCGGGGATACCCTCTGCACTCCTGAGCATCCTGTGATTCTTAAAGGCATTGAGTTCCCTGAGGCAAATTTTAGCCTGGCGATTCACCCTCAAACGAAAGCTGATTTGGACAAAATGGGCACAGTCTTGCCTAGAATTTGTGAGGAGGACCCCTCTCTTAAAGTACATCGTGAGTCTGATACTAACGAGACCGTTGTTTCCGGATTTGGTGATAGCCATTTAGAGATGGTTAAGCAAAGAATGTATCGCAAGTTCGGTGTGAAGGTGAAACTGGAGCCACCAAAGATTCCTTATAAAGAGACTATCACTTTGTCCACCAAGGCGGAATATAAACATAAGAAACAGTCAGGGGGTCACGGTCAATATGGGCATGTTTTTCTGGAGCTTGAGCCCTTAGCTCGTGGTAGTGGTTTTGAATTTACTGGAAAAATAGTTGGTGGCTCAATACCCAAGAATTACATTCCCGCTGTGGAGAAGGGAGTCAACGAAGCAAAGGATGATGGTATTTTGGCTGGGTATCCTGTAGATGACGTAAGAGTAACGCTCTACGATGGCAGTTTTCACCCGGTAGATTCTTCAGATATCGCTTTCAAAATTGCCGGAGCACAAGCTTTGAAGAAAGGCTTAGCTCAAGGGCAGCCTGCATTGCTTGAGCCGATAATGAATCTCAGTATAACTGTGCCTGAGGCATATACTGGAGATATTGTGGGTGACCTTAATACCAAAAGGGGGCATGTGCTTGGAATGGCCCCTCAAGGGAATTGTAATGTTATTCAAGCTCAGGCCCCGTATGCGGAACTGCTTCATTATGCCATAGACTTGAGGTCAATGACCCAGGGCCGCGGCAACTTTACTATGGAATTTAGCCATTATGAAGAGGTGCCACCCCACATTAGTCAGAAAATCATTGCTGAAAGGAAAGCACGATAAAATAGGGAGTGATTTTTTGGCATTTTACTCCGCTAATAATTCCTTTAGCTTCTTAGTAAAGGCAGGCACTACTTCTTCGTAGCGGCCCACCACTCCAAAATTTGCCTCCTTGAATATATTTGCCTCTGGGTCCTTATTAATGGCTATGATAGTTTTCGAGCCGGAGCAGCCTGCGATGTGCTGGCTAGCTCCTGATATGGCTATAGCGATGTAGATATCGGGGGCAACAATCTTGCCTGTCAAGCCCACGTGCATTGCTTCCGGTATCCAACCATTATCAACAGGTGGGCGTGAAGCTCCTACTGCACCGTGTAATACATCAGCTAGTTCCTTTAATGTCGTTTTGAAAGGCTCAGGGCCACCAATGCCTCTACCTCCACTAACTATCGTCGGGGCATCTTCAAGCTTAATCCCAGCTACCTCTTCCTTCACTTTTTCTATTACCTTTGTCCTTATAGTTGACATATCTATTTCAACCTTTATTGGTATAACCTCCCCTTTTCTTGAGTTATCCCGCTCTATTGGTGACATCGTCTTCGGTCTAACGGTAGCTATTTGGGGCATGGACTCACATGTAAATATAGCCTGAGCATTGCCTCCATATACCGGTTTGGTTTGCAGAAGCAGCTTTGTCTCCGAATCTATGCTTAGGTCAACGCAATCTGTCGATAAGCCAGTTCCTAATCTGAAGGCGAGGCGAGGAGCTAAGTCTCTGCCTATAGATGTTTGCCCCATAAGTATAATTCGTGGCGAAATCTCTTTAGCTAGCTTTTCTACAACCTGGATGTAAGTATCTGCTTGATACTCTTTGAGTGACGGATCCTCTACTATATAAACCTTATCAGTTCCGAAAGCGATTGCCTCTTTGGGTGTTTCGCCAACTGTATCAGCGAGTAACACGCAGGACAAATCCTCCTTTAATGCGGTGGCGAGATTCCTGCCACCCCCTAGCAATTCAGTGGTGATGGAAAGTAATTTTCCGTTTATTAACTCTCCGTAGACTATTACACCTTTATATTCAGCCATTATTACTCCTAGGATTAAATTATTTTTGCTTCTCTGAGCCTTATAGCTAGATTAGTGCCGGCCTCTGCTGGGGTCTCCCCCTCGATTATTTCGCCTTTAGCTTCCTTAACTGGCTGGAAAAGCTTAGCTAGCTTGGTGCGCCTTCCGGCAGCCCCCACCTGGGATGGCTCAAGACCTATATCGGACGGTTTCCACACAATGGGTTGTTTTTTAGCTGCTGCCATGATTCCTTTTAAAGCAGCATAGCGAAGGCTACCTAATTCACTGGTCACTGTGATTAAGGCAGGAAATCCTACCTCAACAATTTCATAACCATCGGGGATGACTCGCTCTACCCTTACCTTTCCATCAACAGCCTCTACCCTTCTAGCTAAGGGTACAGCAGGAATACCCAGAATTTCAGCGATGCCCAGGCCAACCTGTCCGGCATCCCAGTCGGAAGATTGCCTGCCGCAAAAAATAAGGTCATACTCTCCCGTCTTCTTAATTGCCATTGCCAGAGCATGAGCAGTTGACCAACTATCACCTTCTTCAAAAGTTTCATCCTCTAGAAGGATGAGTTCATCACCGCCCACGGCTAACGTTTTCTTAACCACATCGCGGGCTAACTTATTACCCAGGCTAAGTATTGTAATTTTGCCGCCGGCTTTGTCCTTAATCCTCAGAGCAGCCTCCATGGCAAACTCATCATATTGGCCAATTACAGGCTTTACCTCTGGTGGTAAGGTCATTTTATTAGTCGCTGGGTCAACTTTAAATACCACTGGTGGTGCCTCTGGGTCGGGCACCTGCTTACAGCAAACAATCATATTTACACCTGGCATTTCCTAACCTCCTTTGGTATAAATTTCCTATACGTAAAAAATACAGTAAAAACCGCTCCCTCGTCAATAACGCCCCTCTCTCGGTTTTTGACTATTGACTAATCGACTTCCGACTATTGACTCTTGACTAATTTCTGGTGGGCAGTAGAGGATTTGAACCTCTGACCTCCTGTGTGTAAAACAGGCGCTCTAACCACTGAGCTAACCGCCCCACATGGCACGCCTGGCGGGATTTGAACCCGCGACCTCAGCCTCCGCAGGGCTGCGCTCTATCCAGCTGAGCTACAGGCGCATCTATACCCCGAAAAGTCCCTCGCTTCGCTCAGTGTACTTTTCGGGGGCCCCATCCAATTGGTGCCGAAGGAGGGACTTGAACCCTCATGTCCTTAAGGACACTACGCCCTGAACGTAGCGCGTCTGCCATTCCGCCACTTCGGCTTTTACTCCTCTATACCAAATTCTCCCTTAGCTAAGGAAACAAAAATAACTGCTAATAATCCCAGGATATTGAAGGGAAGAAGAGCACAAATAGCCCCGGCCAGGGATAAACCAAAGCTTCGTCTCCTTATGGCTGAGATGCCGCCAACTATAGCTACTATACCCAGTACAGCGAAGACAATCCCTGCGATAGTTAACCAAGCCGGGACTGTAGCCATACCAAAATCACCCCCAAAGCCAGGAAAAAATGGGAAACTTGGGCGACAAAGTGGTATGCTAAGCCACGCTAAAGCTGCTGCTAGCCCCCCACCGATTATCTCAAATGCTCCTACTATTATGCTCAGGATTCCACCAGCGCTAAGTAAGCCGCCTCTGCCATTACCATTAGATGCCATTTCTTTACCTCCTCTTTTTATAGTGGGCAGTAGTGGACTTGAACCACTGACCTCTTGCGTGTGAAGCAAGCGCTCTAACCACTGAGCTAACCGCCCTAAATTATATTTATTTTAGCCTAAAAAGCTAGCCTTGTAAACATAAGCCACTTGATAGCTGTGGCTAATGCAAGTATAGTAGTGGTGTGAATCACCATAATATGGATACTCTTCCACGGCATATTGCTATCATCATAGATGGCAATGGCAGGTGGGCAAGGAAGCGTGGCTTGCCTCGCTTATTTGGTCATCGTGAGGGGGTGATTAATGCTCACCGCACAGTGGAAGCTCTTTTTGACTATGGCATTAAATATGTCACCTTATATATTTTCTCCACAGAGAACTGGAGCCGACCGAAGGAGGAGGTAAAAGGGGTTTTCCGAATCCTGCTGGGCAGGATTGATGAGGAAGTTAGATTTGCTCAAAGAAAAGGGATAAGGGTTTGCCATTTGGGGAAACTTGATGCACTTCCATTGGAGCTAAGAAACAAGATAAGTCACGCTGTAGAATTGACCAAGGATAACAAAGCAATGACTGTTAACCTTGCCATCAATTATGGAGGGCGAGATGAAATTATACAGGCAGCGCGACGTCTTACACACGAGGGTGTCCCAGCTGGAAATATAGATGAGGCTCTCTTTAGCCAGTACCTTTATACCGCGGGTATCCCTGACCCTGACCTTATTATTCGCACTGGGGGTGAAATGCGGCTGAGCAATTTCTTGCTGTGGCAGGCAGCTTATGCTGAGTTCTACTTTACCCCGGTCTTATGGCCCGACTTCACCCGTGATGAAATGGATAAAGCTCTTATGGCTTATAAGGGACGCCAGCGTCGTTTTGGCTCCTTAATACCGTCTGATTAAATAAACTTGATTTACCTTTTATCAGCAAAAGCTGTTAGAATTACTTTTATAAGGAAAGGGATGGAAGAATGGGCGATATTCTAGATGAAGCCGCGGCACTCATCAGGTGTAGGGAATGTCCCTGGTATAAGAACTGCGTGACTCCAATGCAGGTTAATGCTGAGGACATTGCGCAGTTTAGATTGATGATGCAGGGGTCGAATCTTCCTGAGACAGCCAGAAGCCAGATGGATGAAGTTCTGGAAAACATAGCATCTATGAGCCAGAATATGATTCTGCAAAGCTGCCCTGTGTTTGCACAACGTCTTAAGGATAATCCTGGACTTGCACAGCGAATCAAGGAAATGATGCAAAACTGGGGTAAAGAAGAGAAGGAATCTGGCAAGTAGTATGGCAGAGCAAATAGGCAGAATAGAAAAGCCGCTCGCAGAGCAATTTAAGCAAGGGAAAAAGCTTTACCTTGTCCCTCTTATATACTCAAATAAAGGTGCTCCACCTGAATTCAAGGAGAGGATTGGTCGTTATTGGCAGCAGGTAGCAGAGCAGCTAATTAATTTAGAAGTGAGGATTGGGAAAATAAACCACGTTTATCACGAGTCAATCTCTCAATCTGGTGAAGATGGTATGAGAGTGGTAGAGAAAGTAAATCCAGATAGCTATCAAATTGCTAAAGGGAAGTGTGACAATGGTGCTGTATTTGAGGCGATTGAGGAGAAGGAGTTATACGAAGAGGTCACGGATTGGGAGAGATGCATTTTACTTGGCTTTGTAAGTGAAAAGGTGGCCAGTAAGGTTTCTGAATTTTATGTTGAGGCTTTGAGGAAGAGATATGAAGTTATGGCTAAAAGGATAAGTGAGACACTTAAGGGCAATGAAGCTGGGCTTCTGTTTATTATGGAGGGGCACAGGTTGCAATTTCCTGCTGATATAGAGGTGTTCAACGTCTTTCCACCGGCGTTGGATGAGATTCATCGCTGGCTTCGCGACCGTGCTAAGAAAGAACAAGAGAAAGCCGAGGATTAAAGTCGCCTTTTGAGGTATGTTTATGAAGGTAAGGAAGCCTGTTGTTTCGGGTACATTTTACGCTGACACTCCTGAGGAGCTCAGGGAACAAATTGAGTGGTGTTACAAGCATGAGCTTGGTCCAGGAGTTGTGCCACAGGTGAATAAGGCGGGTTCAAGAGAAATTGTGGCTCTAGTTGTCCCTCATGCTGGCTATATTTACTCTGGACCAGTAGCAGCTCATGCCTACAAGGAGCTTGCTGAAGACGGGGTATTTGATACAGCCGTAATACTGGGCCCTAATCATACCGGCTATGGTTCTCCAGTTTCCGTGTGGACGGAAAATTCCTGGGTGACACCTTTGGGTAAGATGGAGATAAACCAAGAGTTTGCTCGCGGAGTCTTAGGAGGGATAATTGAAGCAGACGAGACGGCTCACATATATGAGCATAGTATAGAGGTGCAGCTACCCTGGCTTCAGCATCTCTATGGCGAACTGAAGATTGTGCCTATAGCCATGCTAGCTCAGGATATGGAGACAGCCAGAGAAGTGGGCAAAGCTATCTCCAAAGCTGGTGATAACGCCATAATCATAGCTAGTAGCGACTTCACCCACTATGAGCCTCACTCTATAGCCGCAGAAAAAGATAGATCCATGATAGAAGCGATAGTTAATCTTGATGAGGAAATGCTGTATGAGCAGCGGAGGCTCCTTAACTGTACCATGTGTGGCTATGGGCCAGTAGCTTCGGCAATCGTGGCAGCTAAAGAGATGAAAGCAAAAACGGCAAACTTATTGAAATATGCCACCAGTGGGGATACGACAGGAGATTTCTCCAGAGTGGTTGGCTACGGTTCCATTGTGATAAAGCGGTAAAAAAGATTATCTGGAGCTTATTATTTCCCCTTTGATATCTTCCTCAATTGTAAGGATGCCAAAAGAGCTTGTTACCTTTCCTGGATTGAAGAAAAGGATACCGTCAATCACCTTGTTTTGAGTTTTGTGGGTGTGGCCATAGACAATAATATCTACTTGTTGATCAAACATCCCCCTCACTCTTTGCTCAATTCTCCAGGGAGGACCTGAGCCATGAGTGATGCCAATTCTTTTGTTCCTCACTTCTATTATTTCCTTGACCGGGAGCATGCTTTTTATCTCATTTGAATCCATATTGCCCTGAACTGCTTTCACTTCCCCTAGTTGCTTTAACCCATTGAGCACTTCCTTGGTAGTGAAATCTCCAGCATGGATTATTAAATCTACGGTGGAAAGGGCATCAACTATTTTTTGGGGAATCTCCCTAAGTGAGGTTGAATGAGTATCAGCAAGCACTCCTATTCTCAAAGCATATCCTCCTTAAGGAGCTTCGGCGGACTTTGTTTTAAGCAAGGGACTTAGAGAGGTTAGCACTTTATGAGGGGGATTTCAAAGAGTTGTACTCGTTCATGTGATTAGTTTATATCAGCCTTCGTGGTTTTTGGAGTTTCTTTCTGCTGGTGGCTTTGAGAGGTAGCTTGTTTTACCAATTCGATGGTCTTATCCAAACCAGAGAGGGAGAATGACAATCCTAGCTGTTTCAGTTCTAGGTGGCCCATTCCTCGGAATAATCTTTGTCCCGCTACCCTGGTCATTTCATCGTATATAACTGGCCACTCTGCCCCACGGCGCTCAGCACAGAAGAGAATAAAGTCACGAAGTTGGGGTGATAAATGTTCCACAATTATTATTTTTACCCCGGGATGAGGGTTGAGGCAAATTTGCTCATGGCTGCTGAGACTTTATATTTCCCCTTGTTTCCGCCTTGGGTAATTCCCTGGTTAAGGTTTTGGTCTCACTTTTGTCCTTGAGCAAATACAAAACCCTGAGAATTTTTTTGTTTTGGTTTTTATGCCATATAGCAAAAATGAGCAAGTAAACCTATAAGCCGAATTCTGTACCCTAAAATAGGGTGGTGACCATCCATCTAGCCCTGATGTTACCATCAGGGTCAAGCGACCAACCCGAGAGCATTGGCCGAGCACCTCAAACGCCCTTCTATTTGGTCTTGCTCCAGGTGGGGTTTGCCCAGCCAACCAGTCACCTGGTTGCTGGTGAGCTCTTACCTCACCATTTCACCCTTACTCCGTAGGGATACTCTCCCCACT
>DAOUTC010000130.1 GCA_030626915.1 Dehalococcoidia bacterium | reverse complement strand
TTTATATCGGCGCAAACCACCTCATCCACTGCTGGGTCTGGAATCAAGTCAGTGGCAATTACTGAGCCTTGAGCACCACATCCTATGATTAGTGCTTTCATTTATAATGCCTCCTTTGTTACAATTTTGAAAAGGATAAATTCTTTCTGAGCACCTGTCAATTCTAAAGTCTTTCGTTAAAGGTAAAGTAGATAAGTTTAAGTATGCTTATGGCGCCTATATAGTGGCATTAAGAAATAATAAGGAGGTTATGTTTTGGGAACGATTCAACGAATCTGGAGGCATCCTATCCTCGACTTTAAGAGGGGAAGAAGTGTAAGGTTTCAATTTGAAGGGAAAAGGATAGAAGGATACGAGAATGAAAGCATAGCAGTTGCTTTATTCGCATCTGGAGTCAAGGTTTTCGGCCGAAGTAGACGATTTAACCATCCCATGGGGTGGTTTTGTGGTATTGGGAAATGTTCCTCCTGCTTAATGCGTGTCAATGGGATTCCAAATGTCAGAACTTGTATTACTCCAGTTAGAGAAGGGATGAGAGTAGAACTTCAAGGCAGAAAGGGAGTACTTCCAGATGAACCGAATATAAAAGTAAAGAAAAAAGAGGAGTATGTTCGAGTTTTGATAATAGGTAGTGGTCCTGCTGGTTTAGAAACTGGAATAACTTCTACAAAACTGGGTTTAGACACTTTAATAATAGATGAAAATCCAATTCCTGGAGGGCAACTTATCAAACAGACGCACAAGTTTTTTGGCTCAAAGAAGGAATACGCTGGATTAAGAGGTTTTGAAATAGCCAAGACAATGCTTGAAGGGCTAAGAAAATGTGGAGGACGATATTTAACGGAAACAAGCGCCATAGGATATTATTGGAAAAACAAAAAACATAAGTTCTTAGCTGTCCAAAAGCAAGAAGATGGTTACCAGCTACTAGAGATTAAGGCTGATAATATAGTAGTTACTTCAGGGGCAAGCGAGAATTACTTGCCTTTCCCCAGAAATTACTTACCCGGTGTTTATGGAGCTGGTGGAGTGCAAACTCTTATGAATGTTTATGGGGTAAAACCAGGAAATAAGGCATTGATTGTCGGAGCCGGAAATGTGGGTTTAATTATTGGATATCAGTTGTTACAAGCTGGAGTAGAAGTTAAAGCGCTAATTGAAGCGATGCCACATGTGGGAGGATATCTTGTTCATGCTTCTAAGCTTGCGCGTCTTGGGGTTCCTATTCTTTTAAGACATACCATTAAAGAGGCGAAAGGGGAGGAATATGTCAATGGTGCCACTATTATAGAAGTTGATGAAAATAAGCAGCCAATTGAAGGTACGGAACGAAAATTGGATGTAGATCTTATTTTAATAGCAGTTGGTCTCTCAGCTTCGACCAAAATCCTTTCTCAAGCTGGATGTGAGAAGATGTTTGTGCAGGAATTGGGAGGTTGGATTCCTATTCACAATGAAAATATGGAAACTACTATAGACGGAATATACGTGGCTGGAGATGGTTCAGGCATAGCAGAAGCCAGCACAGCTATGCTAGAGGGAAGGATTGCTGGAGCAGCTATAGCAGAAAGAGAGGGCTATAATCCTGAGGATGCCAGAAGGATTAGGGAAGATGCTTTCAGCGAGCTTAGCAAACTTAGGCAGAGTTCGTCCTTAAAAATAGTTGCTGAAGGGAAAAGAAAATGCCAGCAAAGGTGGAACGAGGTAAAAAGCCATGAAAAATGAGCCAAGAGAGATAGGGTATCTGACATATGATGTTTTAAAAGAAAAGATTGGTCTGCCTTCTAAAGAAAGGTTGGCAAAGGGGCCGGTAGCAATTATCGAGTGTACAGAGGATATACCATGTGATCCATGTGTAGAGGCTTGCAAGCTTGGAGCTATAAGCAAGGAAAGTCTAATAACCCCTCCAACCATAGACTATGAAAAGTGTACAGGCTGTACCTTATGTGTGGATGTTTGTCCTGGATTAGCTATCTTTGTGATAAACGTGAATTATAAGGAGGAAAAAGCTCTGGTTTCTATTCCTTATGAAATGCTTCCAGTGCCAGAAAGGAGAGAAAAAGTTGATACACTGGATCGTTCTGGAAAAAAGATTGGAGAGGGCGAAATCATAAAAGTTAGGAGGGGCAAAAGAGAAACATTTGTTGTTTCAGTAGCTGTTGACAAAAACCTTGCCACGGAAGCTCGCTCGATTAAAATACAGAAGGAAGAAAATGAATAGAGAAGAGGAAACTATCGTATGCTTCTGCGAAGATATCGCTGAGAAGGAGATAGTAAAGGCAATTGAGGAAGGTTATACAACTCCTAGGGAAATCAAGCAGCATTTGCGGGCGGGAATGGGAGAATGTCAAGGTCGTGGGTGTATGCCCCAGATCATGAGATTGATTAGTCAAAAAACAGGAAAATCCCTGGGAGAAATTTTGCCACCTTCCGATCGACCACCTATTATACCTATACCGATTGGACTGTTGGGAAAGATAGTAAAGCGGGGTGAAAAGGAGAAATGAAAAAAAGTGCAGAAGTTGTCATCATTGGCGGGGGGATAAACGGCTGTACCCTTGCCTACAATCTTTCCAAGGAGAATATCGATACCGCGCTTCTTGAAAAGGGTAGCCTTACAAATGGAGCTACTGGTCGCTGCGGTGGAATGATTTGGAGCGACCAATCTAGTGTAGAATTAATTAAAATTGCAATTAGCAGTGGGGAGAGGTTTGCGGAATTGGAACAGGAACTGGATACTGACCTGGAGTATGAACTAGCAGATTCTCTGACACTTGCCCTCCCGGGAGAAGAGGAGGATTATGAAAGCGCAGTAAATTTACAAAAGGGGTTAGGCGTGAGCATTGAATGGTTAGAGCCAGGTGAGATAAAAAAAATGGCTCCATATATTGATGTGGATAATATTCCAGTGGCAGGAGGCTATCACGTTTTTCACCATCCTGCTAATGCTTCTGTGAATCCCTTCTATACTGTTGAGGCACTTGCTACCAGCGCAAAGAGATTAGGCGCTGAGATTTATACCTACACTGAGGTAATAGGAATAGAAGTTAAAAACGGGGAAGTAGAGAGTGTGCTAACAACCAAAGGGGAAATGAAGAGCCATATTGTGGTCAATGCAGCAGGAGGCTGGTCCAGTGATATGGCACAGATGGCTGGTATAAAGA
The DNA here is from genome assembly GCA_030626915.1 of Dehalococcoidia bacterium. Lineage (GTDB taxonomy): Bacteria > Chloroflexota > Dehalococcoidia > GIF9 > AB-539-J10 > JAUWHW01. The sequence continues at coordinate 37 of DAOUTC010000130.1, read as the reverse complement.
TACCAACTATGCCCTATCCACATTCTGCTGCAGCTCT
>DAOUTC010000050.1 GCA_030626915.1 Dehalococcoidia bacterium | reverse complement strand
GATACTCTCCCCACTTTTCCCTTATTTCTCGGGGGAGCGGTATGTTTCTGTGGCACTTTCCGTAGGGTTACCCCTCCTGGGTGTTATCCAGCACCTTTGCTCGGTGGAGTTCGGACTTTCCTCCCTGAACATCAAGTACAGAGCGGTCACCCGGTCTACTTGCCCAAGATTAGTTTACAGTTAGCGAAGGCAAAGGTCAAATTCCTTTGTCATTCTGAGCATAGCGAAGAATCTCACTCCACTCAGAAGGGTCTCCGTGAAGAATCTGGAGACCCTTCGCTAGCACTCAGGGTGACAGCGCTTAGCTGTCACTTTAGGGCTATTCCACATACAATATTCTATTGCAACTATTGCATTGAACTAAGTCACCAGCCTTAGCCCTTTGCCACTGACTTGTGGGCAAGGTGATATGACATCCCTGACATCTCCCTTGTTCTACCTTAGCTATAGCTTGTCCCTTTGTTAACTTAATCTGCTCATAGAGGTTAAGAGCCTCTGAGCTAATTTGTTCTGCCAGCTCTTGACGGTTTTCTTTAAGACGGGTAAGCACGGTTTCGGTTTCGACTTTCCTTTGAGTAAGAGCCTCTTGTTTTTCTTGCCACTCTTGTTTCAGCTCGCTAAGCTCTTTGGTGCTAACTTTTACCTTAGCTTCCATTTCCTCTACTTGACTCATTAGCTCTAACAGCTCATCTTCTTTTGTGCTAATTTTGCCCTTCAAGTTTTCAGCTTCGCGCTTGAGGTTGACCAGTTCCTTAGGATTCTTAACCATGCCACCGTAAAGTTTGTTGTTGAACTGATTGAGTCTCTCTTGCAGGTCTTCTAGCTCCCATTCACTATTTTTCTGGTTTCTTTTCCACTCCGTTAGCTGCTGTTTTTGTGATGCGAGTTTAGATTCGGCAGTTAATAAAGCTTTGTTTTCATTTAGCTGACGGATAATCTCCTCTGCAACCTGTTGGTTCTTTTGTAGTTCGATATCGAGTTGCTGCAATTTATAAAGTTGCCCTGGCAAGCTCATAACGGAGCTATTTTAGAAGCGGGCTGCTGGTCTTGTCAAAGGCTTCCTGGATAATTAAGAACTACAACTTGTGTGTTAGCAGGTAAGGAAGACTGAGTAACTGAGAGATTTGTTTTTACCTCTGGCTGGCGGATTCCCATTTTTTTAAGGAATTCATCTACGGGCTGAAGATTCATATCTAGGGCATCAGTTTTATAATGCATAGGAATGACGATGTGTGGGTTTAGCTGTCCTACAATTTCTACAGCTATATGGAGTGGAATAGTGGATATTTCCCCCACAGGCAAAAATAAAATATCTATAACCCCCAATTCCTCTGCCAGTTGCGGGGTCAACCGGTGTCCTAAGTCACCCAGGTGGCATAAAGCCATGCCATCTATTTCTATAAGGTAAATGGTATTTTTGCCTTCGATTTCCCCCTTTTCATTGTCGTGAAAGGTGGCGATTCCAGTGATAAATACGCCTCCTATTTCATATTCCCCTGGGCCTTTTATTTGCTTAGGGTTATTGGCTATACCTTCAATGTAGCTGTGGCCAGGGTGGAGATGGCTTAAAGTCACTATATCTGCTTCAGGCTGGCCCAAGGAGTAGCCCAGACTAGGATTATATGGGTCAGTAATGACGATTTTTTCCTTTCCTTTAATAATAAAACAGGAATGCCCTAGCCAACTAATTTCCATTAAACCATCAACGCGGACAAGTGCTTTATTCTCTTTAGCGTGTTAGGGTGAGTGGTAAAAAGCTCCATCATTTTATCGGTAGTTTCTAGCCGGACAGTTTTCCCTCGTAGCTCCATTAATTCATTACTATCAATAGTGCCATCCATGTTGCGGTCAATTTGAGATAGCTCCCTGATCTCCCTCCAGGCACGAGTGGGGTCGTTTAGAAAGAAGGCTTTGACTCCCTCCACCCGTTTTAATTCCTCTCGTCCTTTAAAGCGAGCGTTGCCATAAACCAACTTATATAGAGCTGAAGCCAAATATTGTGGTTCATTGCCTAATTCAACGCTTCCTTGGTCGGCATAATATTCTCGGATGCGAGAGCCATATAGAACTAGCAGGTTAGTGATAAAGTAAAGAATAAAAGCCCCCAGGCCAATGAGGGCAGCGTAGCCTCCACCCTGCCTTTGACCGCCCAGCATTCCTCTAAACATCATGCCCCAGGCAATCCAATACATAATGAGTGGTATAGCAGATAGCAGGGTTATAATCACCATGTCCCTGTGCTTGACATGTGATAGCTCATGCCCTAGGACAGCCTTGAGCTCATCCTTACTTAACAGATTCAGAATACCCTGAGTAACACAGACTCGTCCATCTCCTTGGCTCTTTCCAAAGGCAAAAGCATTGGGGATAGCCAACTGTGAGATGCCTACCTTAGGCTTGGGAAGATGAGCCCTCTCAGCAAGCTCACCTACCATTCTGTGTAGTTCCGGGGCTTCCCTCTCAGAAACCCACTTTACTTTCATTGTCCTGCTTACTATGGCAGGGCCAATGAGATATTGGATGCCAAGGAAAACGAAAGCCAGGATAAGGTAGGTTAGCGCACTACCGGCTCCCATCCACGTTCCAACTCCAGTGATTACGCCGTAGAGGATGCCGAAGAGCAATGCTACCAGCAGGAACATCTTCGTTTTAAGCCACATGAAATTCCTCCTTTGTTACTACCTTAGCGGATTGCATTAAAGATAATGATATAGCAGAAGACAGGATAGGTCAAACGACGCAGCTTGAGGGGATTGACTGATATGCTCAAATAGGTTAACCTTATGAACAATGAGGTTAACCAAATGAAGGTGAAGATATTAAAGGTTTTACGGGAGAGTGGAGATTATGTTTCTGGCCAGGTGCTGAGCAAAGAGCTCGGTATCTCCAGGGTTTCTATCTGGAAGCATATTCGTAATTTAAAGGAAGATGGCTATGTAATAGAAGCCTCGGCTAGAGGCTATCGCTTAGTTTCCTCTCCGGATTTATTGCTTCCTGGTGAACTTCAGGGCTGGGAGCAGAAGGTTCATCATTTTTGGGAAGCTAGCTCGACAATGAATATAGCCAAGGAATTAGCCAAAAGGGGAGTAGAGGAGGGGGCAATTGTGATTGCTGAGTCTCAAACCCGTGGCAGAGGGAGGTTAGGCCGGGAGTGGCTCTCTCCAAAAGGTGGGATCTATGTCACCCTTATTTTAAGACCTAAAATGAGTCCGATATATGCTCCGAGGATGAACCTGATGGCCTCTGTGGCAGTGGCGAAAGCGATTAGGAGATTTTTTGGTTTAAAGGCTGAATTGAAATGGCCGAACGACGTCTTAATTAAAGGGAAAAAGGTATGTGGCATATTGGCTGAGATAGAGGCGGAAACAGACGTTATAAACTTTGTAAATCTGGGTATAGGCATAAATGCCAATAATTCTATTTCCCGGTATGAAAAAGGGGCCACTTCTTTAAAGGAAGAGTTGGGGAAGGAGGTTTCCAGGAAGGAATTCTTAAACTCAGTGCTAAAAGAAATAAACCAGCAGCAAGTTTTATTAACTAAAGGGGGTTTGCTGGAGGAATGGAAAAGCCTCTCTGCCACATTGGGTAGAGATGTAAGGATAGTAGCGCCAGACGGAGAAATAATAGGGCAGGCACTCGATATTGATGCTAGCGGAGCGCTTATATTAAAAAGTGAGGACGGCTCTTTGAGGAGCGCTATTTGTGGAGATTGTATCCATCTGAGCTAACATGTCCCGATTGCTCATCATCATCCTTTATTTTCTAGCCATAATTGGGATAGGGGTGTGGAGTAGAAGAAGGGTGGGTGGTCGGGATGGGTTCTTCGTCGCCAACCGGAGGGGGACTACGCTCCTCATCACTGGCTCCCTTCTAGCCACTGCTGTGGGGGGTTCGGTAACCGTGGGGATGGCTGGCTTGGGATTTGGGCAAGGCTTGACGGGTGCTTGGTGGCTTCTCGTTGGCTCTGTGGGGCTTTTAATTTTGGGGCTCTTCTTTGCCAGGAAGGTGAGAGGTGTTGCACTTTATACTCTCCCGGAGCTGCTTGAAAAGCAGTATGACAACCGGGTAAGTTTGGCTGCTTCCATTCTTATCGTTATCGCCTGGACAGGAGTGGTAGCGGGACAAATTGTGGCTGCGGGTAAAGTCTTATCTATTTTGGGAATAGGCTCTGTTACTTTTTGGATGATTATTTTTACCGCGGTCTTTGTAATTTATGCTATCCTGGGAGGTCAATTCTCTATTATCCGCACCGATGCTTTCCAGGCAGCAATACTTTTTGTGGGGATTTTTGTAGCTTTAGTACTGGTGTTTTCTCGTGTGGGTGGGTTGGACGGGTTAAAAGTTTCTCTTCCTTTGACTTACTTTTCCTTTCCACTGAGTCCCGAATTTAATTGGAAGATGCTGATGTCTCTTTTGATTCTTGTTGGGGGGACTTATGTAGTGGGCCCAGATATCTATACTCGACTTTTCTGTGCCAGGGAAGAAAAGACAGCTCAACTATCAGCTTTCTTGTGTGCCTTTCTATTTCTCCCCTTAGCCTTTGCCATCACTTTAATAGGGATGGGTGCCAGGGTTCTATATCCCACGATTCCTGCAGAGCAAGCCTTTCCTCAAGTAATAGATGGGGTTCTTTCTCCTGGTTTAAGTGGGTTGATTCTTGCTGCCCTGGTGGCTGCACTTATGTCTTCAGCGGATACTTGCCTCCTTAGTCAAAGCGTTATTTTGACCGAGGACGTGGTTAAGCGGTTTTACCCTTCCTTTAATGAAGGAAAAACTGTTTTGCTAACCCGCTTAAATATAATCATATTAGGTCTTGTGGCGCTGGGCTTAGCTCTAGCCTTAAAAGGCGTCATTTCGTCCCTTCTCTTTGCTTATACCGTCTTTACTTGCGGCTTAGTCATTCCAGTGATTGCTGGGTTTTATAAAAAAAGGCTAAGAGTGACTCCACAAGGAGCCTTGGCAGCTCTTATAGGTGGTGGAGTAATAGGGCTACTGGGGAAAATCCCAGGTCTTGATATTCCTCTTAAAGGAGATCTGCCCCTCCTAGGTTTTGCTATAAGTGCCATTCTTCTTTTTGGAGTAAGTTTCCTTAGTCATAAGAGGCTGTCATTGCGAGGCACGAAGTGCCGAAGCAATCCTAAGGGGTGGTAAGGAGATTGCTTCATTTCATTCGCAATGACATTCTTAGCAGCCTCAAATTCATGTTATAATTAAAAAGTGCGTGTTGCCATTATTGGGTTAGGGCTTATTGGTGGCTCTATTGGGCTTGCCCTCAAACAGCTAGCCAAGCCAGGATGGGAGATTGTTGGCTATGTTCGCCGTTCTGAAGTTGCTTCTGTTGCCCTGAAGGTAGGAGCAGTTGACAAAGTGGAAATGAACTTAGAGCACGCAGTAAAGGAAACTGACCTGGTTATCATTGCTACCCCGGTTTTAACCATAAAGGAAATCCTGTCTCGGATAGCAGATTGTCTTTCCCCTGGATGTATAGTAACTGATACAGCGAGCACCAAACTCGAGGTCATGAAATGGGCAGAGGAGTTATTGCCACCAAGGGTGGATTTTGTTGGCGGGCATCCCATGGCGGGTAAAGAAACCTATGGTATTCAGGCTGCCGAGGCCAAATTATTTCAAGGATGCGTTTACTGTCTTACTCCAGCCAAGAAAACTTCGCCACAGGCCGTGGATAAAGTAGCAAACGTGGTAAAAAAGCTTGGGGCTACGCCTCTTTTCGTTGATGCTCAAGAGCATGATAATCTAGTGGCTGGCATCAGTCATTTACCTATGTTGCTCTCAGCAGCCCTAATATCGGCTACTACCAAAGATTCCTCCTGGGGCAAGATGTCCCAGCTAGCTGCCTCTGGCTATCGTGACCTTACTCGTCTGGCTTCAGGAAATCCCGAGGTGAATGCCCATATTTGCCTTACTAATAGGCAAGCCATAATCCACTGGATTGATGAATTCCGTAAGGAGTTGGATAGGTATCGCCAGCTAGTAGATGCGGGAAATGAAGACTTAGAGGAGGCTCTAGCTGAGGCTAATAAAGCAAGGCAAGGATGGCTAAACGAAACGTAGTCAAGACAATTAAACCTTGTTCTCAGTTGGGGGAGAAGGTTGCTCTGCCCGGCGACAAGTCTATCTCTCACCGAGCAGTTATCCTTAATAGCTTAGCTTCAGGCAAAGCCGAAATCGCTAATTTTGCCCCGGGTAGGGATTGCTGCAGCACTGTTAGCTGCCTGAGGGCTCTAGGGGTTGAAATTTGCAGGGAGGGACCTCAGAATTGTCCCACCTTGCTAGTTTCCGGGATTGGCAAGGATGGTTTGAGGGAACCTGCTAATATACTCAATTCTGGAAACAGTGGTACTACTATGCGTCTCCTCGGTGGTCTCCTTACCAGCCAGCCCTTTCTATCCATTATTACCGGTGATGCTTCCCTTCGCTCCCGCCCCATGGGAAGGCTGATCAAGCCACTGAGGTCTATGGGTGCCGAAATCTATGGCAGGGGAAAGGATTCCTTTGCCCCTCTGGTCATTAGGGGGAAAGAGCTGCATGGCATAGAATTTTCCTTGCCCATCCCCAGTGCCCAGATTAAATCGGCAATTCTATTGGCTGGCCTTTTTGCCCAGGGCGAGACTGTTTTACATCAGCCGGTTCCTTCACGAGATCATACTGAGAGGTTGCTTAAACATATGGGGGCTGAATTGGAAATTAATGGTAATTCACTTTCTTTAATTCCTTTAACCAGTTCCTTAGCTTCGGTTAGTTTTCGTGTACCTGGTGATATTAGCTCAGGGGCTTACTTTTTAGTTGCTGGGGTTGTTCATCCTAATGCCAGGATAATCATAAAGGACTGTGGGATTAACCCTACACGAACAGGAATTATTGATGTCCTTTTGGCTATGGGGGCTAAGCTTAAAATAGAGAATGAGCGGGTGGAAGCAGGTGAGCCATTAGCCGATATTATGATAGAATCTAGTGAGCTAAGAGGGGTCGAGATTGGTGGAAGTATTATTCCTCGCCTTATAGATGAGATTCCAGTTCTAGCTGTAGCTGGCTGTGCAGCTAGAGGTAAAACTGTAATCAGGGATGCTACTGAATTGCGACTGAAGGAATCGGATAGGATTGCCACCGTGTCAAGGGAACTTTCCCGTTTGGGAGCTAAAATTGAGCCATTGCCCGATGGCATGGTTATCCATGGTGGCAATCCTTTGGTGGGTGCGGAGGTTGATGCTCATTTTGACCATCGCTTGGCGATGAGTCTGGCTATAGCTGGCTTAATAGCTAAGGGCAGAACAACTATCAATCATGCCCAGGCAGCGCAAGTCTCCTATCCTGCTTTTTGGCAGGATTTGCAAAATCTGACCATTTAATGCTGGCTGCAGATGAAATGAAGCAATCTCATAATTAAATCTTTAGGAGGGTAATATGGGCACTGAATTGGTTCACATTGGTTTTGGCAACATTATAGCTGTAAACAGGGCCATTGCTTTCCTTGCTGTGAATCAGCAACCCATCAAGCGCTTAATCCATGAGGCCAGGGATAAAGGCTTGTTAATAGATGCCACTCATGGCAGAAAAGCAAAGGCTGCTATTCTCTTTGACACTGGTCATATAGGCCTAGCTGCTATATCTCCAGACACTGTCGCTCATAGGTTGGCTACTCCATCTTTGGCCACTGAGGAAAAAATTGAGTTGTGAAAATTGTCCGCCCGGTGCTTCTCTACTCGTTGTCCTTTCTGGACCTTCTGGAGTAGGTAAAGACGCTGTGCTTACCAGAATGAAGGAGCTCAAGCGTCCCTTCTACTATGTTGTTACTGCTACCACACGTCCTTGCCGTACTGGAGAGAGGGAGGGGGTAGATTACCACTTTTTGTCCCAGGAAAAATTTCAGCAAATGATAGATACAGGACAACTTTTAGAATGGGCCAGGGTTTATGGCAATTACTATGGTGTGCCCAGAGATGAGATAGTCCAAGGTTTATCCAGGGGAATGGATATGATAATTAAGGTAGATGTTCAAGGTGCTGCTACTATCAAAAAAATCCTGCCTCAGGCAGTATTTATTTTCCTCATGCCTCCCACTATGGAGGAGTTGGAAAGTCGGTTAAAGCAGAGGCATAATGAACCCTCAATAGATCTAGCCTTAAGATTGGAGGAAGCTAAGAAGGAGATAGAAAGCCTGCCGTCCTTTGATTATGTGCTAACAAGCTACCATGGCAAGCTTGATGATGTTGTATCTCAAATTAATGCCATTGTGACTGCTGAAAAGTGCCGGGTGAAGCCAAGGAATGTTATATTGTGATTTTTTGTTATGCTTGACCATGGCAACAAGTTTAGCTAAGATATAAAAAATAAATTTCTGGGAGTTGTCAAAATGAGTAAATCTAAACTAGTTTGTCTTGTAGCCTGTCTCGGCTTATTTCTAGCGATATTTAGTGGATT
>DAOUTC010000006.1 GCA_030626915.1 Dehalococcoidia bacterium | reverse complement strand
TAGTAGGTGCTGATCCGGAGAGAACCAATCCCATCATCGGTACACTTGTGCGTCGAGCAGTGAACCAAAGTAAGGCAAAATTGATAGTAATAAACTCCTCCAGGGATGTTTTTCCTCTTTGGACTGACCTTTGGCTTAAACCAAATGCTGATAGTGAAGGAGCTCTCCTTAATGGCTTAGCAAAGGTTCTTGTCGACAAGAGTCTAGTCGCATCGGGAAAGGCAAGTGCCGAGCTTATTCAAGATCCTAGCCAGTATGAAACAGACAAAGTGGTCAAGGCTACAGGCATAGAGAAGGCGAGACTGGAGTTAGCAGCAGAGATGTATGGCCGAGCTGAGCGTGGGATTATCATCTATGGGGAAGGGTTGCTGCAAAGGAATGATCCAAGTCTTGTTACTTCCCTTCTTAATTTGGCTGATTTGGCAGGGAATCGGGTGGGGGGCAGGTTAAGGGTTATCTCGCTTAAACGCCGTGTTAATAGTCGTGGTGCCTGGGAGCTGGGATTGGCGGTTAGAGGTATAAAGCAGGACAAGCCGAAGGGGCTCTATCTCCTCCTCGCTGATGAAGAAGAGGACGAGGAACTATTGAGTTGGCTTGAGGGGATAGATTTCCTGGTGGTGCAGGCGAGTTATCACTCTCGTGCTACGTCTATAGCTGACGTAGTTCTGCCCTCGCTGATCTGGGCGGAAAGGGAGGGTAAATATGTGACCATGGATGGACGTGTTCTCGAATCAAAACGGGTACTCCAGCCTAAAGAAAGTCTGCTCCAGGATCAGGAAATACTAATAGAGCTTTCCAAAGAGTTAAGACACGATTTAAGCCTAAGTTAGGAGGTTAATGGTGGCAAAAATAAAAGTCGCTACAGCGTGGTTGGATGCTTGCGCTGGGTGCCATATGTCTTTCCTGGATTTGGATGAGGTGCTTATTGATCTGGCAAATGTAATAGAGCTCACCGCTACGCCTATAACTGATATTAAAGAATTTTTACCTGTTGATGTGGGGATTATTGAAGGAGCAGTGGGCAATGCTCATGATGAGGAAGTAGCTAAAAACTTGCGTGCTAATTGCAAGATACTAATGGTCTGGGGTGATTGTGCTTGTTTCGGTGGCATAGTTAGTATGCGTAACCTATTCAGCACTGAAGAGGTTCTTCAGAGATATTATAATACTGAGAGTACCAAAGATGGTAAGATTCCCTGTTCGGAAGATATACCACCGCTTACAACAGTTAAGCCAATAAACCAGGTAGTTAAAGTTGATTGTTATGTTCCTGGTTGCCCGCCTAGCCCTGAAGCTATTCACTATGCCTTAACTGAGCTTCTAGAAGGCAGGATTCCGGTGCTCCCGAGCGAGATAATGAGGTTTGATTAAGGTTTTAGATGGAGGGGGGTATTATGACTAAGAAGATTGTTATTGAGCCGGTTACCCGGATAGAGGGACATGGCAAGGTAACCATCTATCTTAACGATAAAGGTAATGTGGACAAAGCTAGGTTTCATGTTACTCAAGTGCGGGGGTTCGAGAAGTTTTGTGAAGGGCGGCTGTTCTGGGAGATGCCGCTCATTACTGCCCGAATCTGTGGCATTTGCCCTGTAAGTCACCACCTCGCCGCAGCTAAAGCTGGAGATGTCATTTTGGGGGTGAAGCTGACGCCTACAGCAGAGATGCTGCGCAGGCTAATTCATATGGCACAGATTGTTCAATCCCACGCGCTCCATTTCTTTCACCTGGCTAGCCCTGACCTGCTCTTTGGCATGAATGCTAACCCAGCTAAGCGAAATATCATGGGTATTATTGCTGAAAAGCCTGAAATCGCCAGAAAGGGAATAAAGATTCGTGCTTTCGGTCAGAAAATAATAGAGATGCTCGGGGATAAGAGGGTTCATCCCAATGCTGCTATCCCCGGGGGGATGAATAAGGCCCTTGGCATTGATAAGCGTGATGAAATTCTAAGACAAGTGGATGATATTATCGCTGACTGCCAGTTCGCCGTTAATCTGATCAAGGATTATTATGCTCAACATGATAAGGAAGCTGCTAGTTTTGCCAGCTTTAGCACCGGCTATCTTGGGCTGGTAGATGATAATGGTAACCTTGAGCTTTATGATGGGAAGCTCAGATTGAAAGATGATAAAGGTGTTATCCTGGAGGATAAGGTAGCTCCTGAGGATTACCTCTCCATCATTGAAGAAATGGTGGAGGACTGGTCTTACCTTAAGTTCCCTTATTACAAGAAGAGAGGTTACCCTGATGGTATTTACCGCGTAGGACCTTTAGGGCGATTGAATGTTGCCGATGGATTCACAACCCCTCTGGCCAATGAAGAGTTCCAGAACTTCAGAAAACTGGGTGATAGTGGTGCAGTGCAGGGGTCGTTATACTACCACTACGCCCGATTGATTGAAATGCTCAATGCCGCCGAAAAGATAAAATCGCTTGTAGGAAGCGAACTCATCTGCGGAAAGGAAGTATGGGTCAATTCCAGCCAGATTAATGAGGAGGGCATAGGAGTAATTGAGGCTCCCAGAGGCACACTTTTCCATCATTATTGGGTAGATACAAGCGGTAAAATTCGCAAGGTCAACCTGATTGTAGCTACTGGTCATAACAATGCTGCCATGAATCGCGCTGTCTATGAGGTAGCTAGAGAATTTATTAAGGATGGAAAAGTTACTGAAGGGATACTCAATCGGGTTGAGGTTGCTATTCGCTGCTATGACCCCTGCCTCTCCTGCTCCACCCATGCCCTAGGCCAGATGCCTTTGGAAATTAATATCTATGATTCAGATGGGAATATTCATCGGAGATTAGAAAGCTAATGTGAGGACTTTAGTTTTAGGTATAGGGAGCCCGCTCTTGGACGATGATGGAGTCCTTGCAGTAGACATTCAAGAAATAAGCGAAATTACTGAGACTAATCCTTTGTTGTCTAGGAGTATTGCTGTCCCTTGCGTGGGGAGATGTAAACAAAAAGGGCCAAAAAATATTGCATTTTAAATTTTTTATGCTATAATAATTAGCAGTCTAAGCATTAGAGTGCTAAAATAAATTTAAGAAAGGAGGTAGTATGGCAGCTAAGATTGAACCTTTAGGAGAGAGGGTGGTAATCAAACCTCTCCCCAAGGAAGAAGTAAGTAAAGGTGGGATTGTCTTACCTGACACAGCTAAAGAAAAGCCTCAGGAAGGTGAAATTATTGCTGTAGGTCCAGGCAAACTATCCGAAGAAGGCAAACGGATAGCCATGGAGGTAAAAGTGGGGGACAGGGTGGTTTATTCCAAATATGCCGGCACTGAATTTAAGCTAGATAACGAAGAAGTGATTATCCTGCGTGAAAGTGATATTCTAGCCAAGAGAAGTTCTTAAAAGGAGGTGAACAAATGGCAAAGCAATTACTTTTTAGTGAAGAAGCAAGAAAATCATTAAAAACAGGTATAGATACCCTAGCTGGGGCAATCAGAGTGACATTAGGCCCGCGTGGGCGCCCAGTGGCATTGGATAAGAAATGGGGTGCTCCCACAGTCATAAACGATGGTGTTTCCATTGCTAAGGAGATAGAGCTGCCTGACCCCTTTGAGAATATGGGGGTTCAATTAGTGAAAGAAGCAGCAACAAAAACTAATGACCAGTGCGGTGATGGCACCAGCACGTCTGTTATCCTGGCTCAAGGTATCGTCAGCGAGGGTTTTAAGAATATCGCCGCTGGTGCTGACTCCATGGCTTTGAAGCGTGGTATTGAGAAGGGGGTGGAAGCTGTAGTGGGTGAACTTAAGAAAATGTCCATTCCTGTGAAGAGTAGGGAGCAAGTAGCCCAAGTAGCTGCTCTATCAGCAGTTGATCAGGAAATTGGTGATTTGATTGCTGATGTCATGGAAAAGGTAGGCAAGGACGGAGTTATCACTGTTGAAGAGGGTAAGGGACTGAAATATGAAACCGAGTATGTTGAGGGCATGAAATTCGATCGAGGTTATATCAGTCCTTATTTCATCACCAATGCTGAACAGATGAAGGTAGAGCTGGAAGACCCCTATATACTTATCACAGACAAGAAGATTTCCGCTCTAAATGATGTCCTGCCCACACTAGAAAAAATCGTCCAAACTTCTAAGAACATTGTTATCATCGCTGAGGATGTGGAAGGTGAACCTTTGGCTACCTTGGTGGTCAATAAGCTGAGAGGTACTTTAAGCCCTCTGGCAGTTAAAGCACCTGGCTTTGGTGATAGGAGGAAGGAAATGCTCCGGGATATAGCCGTCCTCACTGGGGGCACGGTTATATCTGAGGAGACTGGTAGGAAATTGGATTCGGTGACTATAGATGATTTAGGGCGAGCTCGAAGAATAGAAGCTGATAAGGATAATACCACCATTGTGGAAGGAAAGGGCTCGAAGGAAGCTATTGAGGGCCGGATTAAGCAAATCAGGTCCCAGATTGATACCACTACATCTGACTATGATAAAGAGAAATTACAGGAGAGGTTAGCCAAACTGGCTGGTGGTGTGGCAGTAATCAAGGTAGGTGCAGGCACTGAGGTAGAGCTCAAGGAGAAAAAACATCGAGTAGAAGATGCCCTGTCGGCTACGAGAGCTGCTGTGGAGGAAGGCATCTTACCTGGTGGTGGTATTGCTCTACTCAACTCAATACCAGTTTTGGATAAACTGGATGTCAAGGATGATGAAGCTACTGGTGTGGCTATACTGAAACGAGCTTTGGAAGAACCTATCCGCTGCATAGCTTCTAATAGCGGTAGAGAGGGTTCAGTAGTGGTGAATAAGGTAAAGGAAAGCCAGCCTGGCATAGGCTATGATGCTGCTAAAGATGAATTAGGTGTCAACATGGTGGAAAGAGGTATTGTAGACCCTCTTAAAGTTACTAGAGCCGCTTTGCAAAATGGTGCTAGCATTGCCAATATGATTTTGACCACTGAATCCTTAGTAACCGACATCCCCGAGAAGGAAAAAACACCACCAATGCCAGGGGGTGGATACCCCGAGTATTAAAAGAGTAGTAAGAATCGCTGAAATCCAAAGAACCGCCTAGCTAGGCGGTTCTTCTTTTGTAAGCTTAAACTTTAAGTAATTCCGATAAAGACTCCTCCTTTTTAACTGGCCCCACTATAGCTAAATTAAGTTTTTCACTGGCTAAAAGTTTTTCAGCAACCTGTTTTAAATCATTGATAGTAATAGCATCAACTATGGAAATGACCTCATCTATATCAAGGATTTGCTGCCTCAACAGCTCCTGGCCGCCTAGCCATAGAGCCATATTCTGACTATCCTCTAACCGCAATTGTAGTCTTCCCTTTGATAATTCCTTAGCCCTGGTAAGCTCATTTGATGTAATCCTTTGTTTGAGTTTGGATATTTCCTCCAGGATGGCGACAATAGCAGTTTCAAGTTTTTCAGGGTCAACACCAGCATAGATAGTAAGTGAGCCTGAATTAAGAAAATGTTCCACGTAGCTATGAATATCATAGGCTAATCCTTTATGCTCTCTAATCTCTGTAAATAAACGGCTGCTCATTCCACCACCAAGCACTGTGTTAAGCAAGCCAAGTACAAAACGCTGCGGGTGGAAACGAGAAAATCCATGAACGGCGAGACAAAGATGCGCTTGCTCATTATCCTTAGATTCAATACGTAACCTGGGCTCCATTTGTTTATCATCGGTTATGTAACCACTTGACAGCTTTCCAGCGGGCCATTTGCCTAATAGTAGTTCAATTTGACTCACCGCCTGCCTATGTTGTATATCGCCTGCAATGCTAACCACGATATTATTAGGCACATACCCGCGCGCAATGTAGTCCAATATCTGTTCTCTGGTTATCGAAGCCACAGTCTCTTTATCCCCCGCAACTTCGCGTCCTAGGGGCTGTTTTGGCCATAATAGCTTATCTATAAGCATATTTACTCGGTGTTGAGGGAGGTCTAGATTCATATTGATTTCCTCAATGATAACCTGGCGCTCCTTCTCCATATCTTCGGCGTCAAAGCGAGAATTAAGCAGTAAGTCAGATAGTACATCCAGAGCAATAGAGAAGTGAGAACTAGCTACCTTACACCAAAAAACAGTAGCCTCTTTATCTGTGCTGCCATTGATTATGCCACCAACACCTTCGATAGCCTGGCTTATCTCCTTAGCTGTGGGCCGTCGCTGCGTACCCTTAAAACATAGATGCTCAATAAAATGGGAGATGCCTGCCTCATCTTGATTTTCGTAGCATGAGCCAGCACCTACGAGGAAGGCAATGCCTATTGAGCGGCTATGCGGCATAGTGCTTGTGATGACCCTTAAACCATTATCAAGGACGGTCTTGTCGTACATTATGGAGAATTCTACTCTGATATCTGTTCTCCGGTCAAAGACATCGTTCTTGGAATAACCAGTGAGGAGCGCTACAACTGACTCACAACTATTTGCACTTGAATTTTTACACTACACCGTGTATAATTTCAGGTAAATGAGACAGCGGAAAAGAAGGCAGTGGAATAAGGAAAGCATTCGGGCATTGAGGCGACATTTGGAGTTAACTCAGAGGAAGCTAGCTGAAGAATTAGGCACACGACAGCAAACAATCAGCGAGTGGGAAACAGGTATGTACCAGCCTCGCGGGACTTCAGCTACGTTGCTTAGTATCATTGCTGAGCACAGTGGGTTTGATTATAAAGTTAAGGAAGAACATGATGAGCATTAGAGTGGGCTGTTGTGGCTTTCCCAAGAGGAAGGAAGAGTATTTCCAGGAATTCAAACTAGTAGAAATACAGCAGACTTTTTATAAACCTCCTTTCCTGGAGACTGTGGAAAGATGGCGTGAGGAAGCTCCTGAAGATTTTGAATTTAGCTTAAAGGCATGGCAATTGATAACTCATTTGCCATCGAGCCCCACTTACCGCAAGGGTGGTTTGCATATTCCTGTTGGTAAGCAGTGCAATTATGGTTTCTTTAAGCCCAGTGAGGAGGTCTTTGAGGCATGGACCAAAACCCGAGATATTGCTCAGGTCCTAAAAGCGCAGGTCATCGTTTTCCAATGTCCAGCGAGCTTTGTTGGAACTGCTGAAAACATCGAAAATATGACCAGGTTCTTTACTAATGTGGATAGGGGGGATTTTATTTTTGTGTGGGAGCCGCGAGGCAAATGGAGTGATGATGTTATTATGGCACTAAGAACAGAAGTAGGCATAATCATTGGCATAGGCCTCATTCATTGTGTTGACCCTTTGGAGAGAAGAGCGCTACATGGGGAAATGAGGTACTTTCGCTTACATGGTGAGCGCAACTATCGCCACCAATATACGGACGATGAATTGGCAAAGCTTTTACAGGAAGCTGGTGATGAAGCTTATATTCTATTTAATAATATAACTATGTACTCTGATGCCTTAAGGTTTATGGAATTGGCGAAAGGTAAATAAGGGAGTTAAATTTTTTTCGCCATGATTACACGTAAGCGGATAAAAATTTCGGAGAAGCGACTTTCTCTAATATGGCAGCGGTTATTGGGGAGGGAACTAGGCACTGAGGAAGGCAAGCATCTCAGGCTTATCTATCCTGGCAGGGTCAATGGTGATAATGGCCCCGATTTTCGGGATGCCGTTATCGCTATGAATAAGTCTGATTTAATAAAGGGGGATATAGAAATTCATATTAAGTCCAGCGATTGGTATAGTCATAAACATCATTGTGACCCTGAATATAATAATGTAATTCTTCATGTGGTGGCGCAGCATGATGCTAGCTCGGCTACCCTGACACAGAATGGCAAGTGTGTTCCGGTGCTATGTTTACCACCTGAACCATGGCATCAAGCTTATTTGATGCCTTATTACCAGCTTCCTTGCTTTCGGATAACGAAATGTAAAGGTAGACAAGCACTGATGGAGCTATTGGATATTGCCGGGAGGGAAAGATTTAAGCGAAAGGCAACTCTTTTCCGAGCAGTCTGCCGTCAAGAAGAGGCGGGGCAGATGCTTTTCCAGAGCGTGATGAGAGCCTTGGGTTATTCTAAAAATACTATGCCCTTTGAGGAGCTTGCCCGTAGGTTGCCCCTCAATTTTATAGAAGGGACGGAGCTAAGAAAGAGTTTAGTTCTGAAGCAAGCCTGGTTGCTAGGTACAGCGGCCCTGTTACCTTTTCAGCGGTTGCCCGGAAGATTTCCGAAGGAAAGAGAGGTCCAGGAATTGGAGCAGATATGGCAGTCAATTGGCAAAGGGACTAAAACTATGAGTGAGGGCGATTGGCATCTTAGCCATATATATCCGAATAATTCCCCGGTGCGCCGCATTATAGCTCTAAGCTACCTTCTGCAGCGATATTGTAGGGAAGGGCTATTAGTGGGAATGCTACAAGTAGTAAGGGATGCACCTTTGGTGGCTGGGTATCGTATGCTGGAGGAAGGGTTGATTGTTTTTGGAAGTGGTTATTGGCAAGAACACTTTGATTTTGGAGTGAAAACGAGGAAATCAGCTCTTTTGGGGCATGGCAAAGTAACCGAAATTATGGTTAATGCTGTATTGCCATTTGCCTTTGCCTGGGGAGAAATGGCAGGTGAAACGGAGTTAAAGGAAAAGGCTATCAAGTTTTATAATCATCACCCTAAGCTAGCTGAGAATGAGATAACATATCATATGGCGAGGCAACTTTGCCTTGAGGGCGTATCTGATTTCACTGCTTGTCACCAGCAGGGCTTAATTCATATCTTCAGAAACTATTGTCGAGAGGGAAAATGCTCTCAGTGCCCTTTGCTCGGTTAACCCAGGCTAAGGCTGGGTATCACATCCAGGTCATAGCCACTTATTTTGCCAGTTTGGAAATGATAATAGCCACAAGCAGCGACCATGGCGGCGTTATCAGTACATAGGTGGGGTGGAGGGACCAGCACAGGCACTGGCGAAGAATTGTGGAATTGCTCCGTTAGCAGCTTATTGGCTGCTACCCCACCACTAAGCAAAATTTGTCTCACTCCTAGTTCCCTTGCTGCCTTGATTGTTTTAGTGGCTAAGACGTCCACTACAGCATATTGAAAGCTTGCTGCGGCGTCAGCTACCGAAGAGGCTGTGGTCAAAATTTCTTCCCTTTGGACATAATGCCATAGAGCTGTTTTTAAGCCACTGAAGCTAAAATCATGGCTGCCCCTGAGCCAGGCTCGTGGGAGAGACAAGCAAGGAGTCCCAGATTTGGCTATCTCCTCAATGGCTGGGCCTCCGGGGTAACCTAAGCCCAGGATTCGAGCTGCTTTATCGAAGGCTTCGCCAGCAGCATCATCCCTGGTTCGCCCTAGCTTCTCAAATTGTCCATGACCTCTCATCAGCACCAGATCGCTGTGTCCTCCGGAGACAATAAGACAAAGACAAGGGAAGCAAGGTGGTTTTTCTTTCCTTAACCAATTGGCATAGATATGTGCCTCAAGGTGGTTGACTCCTGTAATAGGCAGTTGTTTAGCTAAAGCAATTGCTTTAGCTACATTAACTCCTACCAACAATGAGCCAGCTAAGCCGGGACCAAAGGTTACGGCGATGCCATCGATATCTTGCCAGGTAACTTTTGCTTCAGTCATTGCCTTATTTACCACGGGAATGATAGTGAGGAGATGTTGTCTTGAGGCGACCTCAGGGACAATCCCGCCATAGCGGGCATGAATATCTATTTGTGAAGCCACAATATTGGACAAAATTCTATTGCCGTCCTCAACAATTGCTGCGGCGGTTTCATCGCAGGAAGTTTCAATACCCAGTATTTTCGCGCTACTAAATTTCCCAATCATTTCGTCTAGCAACTTACGCTAGAGCCCCTCCATGTGGTTATGCTAGGTATTCTAATAGAGGAGCGGTATTTAGGCAAGGAAAAACTCAGCGAGGTAAGGGAAGTTACATTCGAACTATCTTGTGGCTAGTCCTGAGATAATTCATAGCAGCACAAGCGGAATTTATCAAAAAGATTATCTTTAGGGAGCATTTTAATCGCTGATTTGAGGGTAAAGTGGTTAACTTGCTTTGAAACATAGTATGGATTAGAATAGCTTAATCATGCCGGTGGAGGTAATTGGTGAAATGGTTGACTACAGTAAATTCTGCGAACGTTTAAAGAAGGAAAGAAGCCAATTAACTGAAAGATTGGACCAGCTAAGGGCTCGCAGGCAGCCACTGGGGGAAAGGCGAGAGGGCAGTCCCTTTGGCAAAAGGGAGGAGGAAGCAAGCGAAGCATTTGAGTTAGAGAAGAGATTAGCTCTGGAGAAGAAGCTAAGAAACACCCTCGCTGAAATAGACTATGCCTTGGAAAAATATGAAACAGGCACTTACGGGTTATGTGACTTCTGTGGACAGGCAATAGAACAAGAGCGTCTGGAGGCATTGCCTCAGGCAAACTTGTGCTTGAGATGCAAGACACGTCAGGCAAGGGATGCAAAAGGGGCTAGGTAGAAAGCAAGCAGGATTATCTCTGATTGCCGCTGCTTTAGTGATTGCCCTGGACCAATTAAGCAAATCCTGGGTTAGAGGTAATCTGACACCGGGGGAATCGCTGCCAGAAGCTGGTTTTTTACGACTAACCTATGTGACAAACCCTGGCTTTGTTTTTGGTTTGCCTGCCAACCAAACTTTTCTCCCAATCTTTACCACCCTGGTTATCTTATTGATTATCCCCCTTTTTTTCTATTACATATCTGTACATTATCGCTCGCATATCACTAGTTTATGCACTATATGTCTTGGTTTAATTCTGGGTGGTGCTATTGGTAACTTAATAGATCGTCTTCGCTTTGGTTATGTAACCGACTTTATCGACATTCGTCTATGGGGCAATTTCCATTGGCCAGCTTTTAACTTTGCTGACGCATCCATAGTAATAGGTACCTTTGCGCTAGCTTATGCTCTGTTTCGCTCCGGATTATTCAGAAAAGTCTATGACCACAACCGCAAAAGCAAAAATTAAGACACTCCAGCTTATCGTTCATACAACGGATGTTCGTTTGGACAAGTATGTAGCTGAAGCGCTGCCTCAATTTTCTCGAAATCGCATACAGAAGCTAATTGAGCAAGAATATATTCTAGTTAATGAACAAAGGGCGAAGCCAAGCCAAAGATTAAATGACAACGATAAAATAACGATTAAACTTCCTCCACCTACTCATCCTCCTATAGCTGAATCGGTCCCTCTGACCATAATTTATGAAGATAAAGACATTATAGTTATAGATAAACCCGCTGGGCTAGTTGTTCATCCAGCTCCGGGGCATTCCAACCATACTTTAGTCAATGCTCTCCTAGCCCACTGCCCCAGTTTAGCCATAGGTAACGATTTAATGCGCCCTGGCATAATCCATAGACTAGATAAAGACACATCAGGGCTCATAGTCATTGTCAAAAACGACTATGCCCGACAATATCTAGTCGATCAATTTAAAAGTCATGCCGTAACGAAAGGCTACCTTGTCTTAGTTGAAGGAAGGTTATCTCCAGAGCAAGGGATGATTGAGGCACCTATTGGACGAGATCCTCACAATCGCAAGCGAATGGCAATAGTAGAGACAGGGAAAGAAGCAAGTACACAATATAAGGTTAAAAAATATCTGAATAACTACACTTTACTCGAGGTCACTCCCATAACTGGGCGCACGCACCAGATCAGAGTACATTTGGCAGCTATTGGCTACCCTGTGGTTGGTGATCTCACTTACGGGGCAAAATCACCTTATGTTAAAAGGCAATTTATCCATGCTTACTGCCTTGGCTTTTGCCTGCCATCAACCAATGAATATCAAGAATTTACCAGTCTTTTGCCACCAGACTTAAAGCAAGCCTTAAAGCTTTTTACGCATAGTGCTTAAAAAGCTTGTCTAAAGAATTAGGATATGTTATATATTCCAACACAAAATAAAAGTAGAAAGGAATTAGTAAATTGAGGTCTTTTGGTCAACTTAGTAGTGAGCAAGCGCAAAGAGAAAATGATTTTTTATCTTATCTGACGGAGGGAAACAAAGTAGAGGAGCTGGCTAATTTTGAAGCCGAGCTAAGCCAACGGCGAAGTGAGATTCTGTTCAAGGTAACTACAGACATAGAAGATACTGAGAATGCCCTGAAACACGTTGAGCAGCTTGCCCAAAGACTTAAAAAGCACTTAGAACAGCTAAAAGGTTTGCAACGAGTCCTTTCTAAATAGCGTTTTTTTAGAGTCTTAGCCTTCTAGCGATATTATAGGGGCTAAATGTGCCATAATGTTATAATTATGGAGTCCGCGTTAAAGACATCAGTTAGAGTCCGTTTTGCCCCTAGCCCCACTGGTTATCCCCATTTAGGTAACATTAGAACCGCCCTATTCAACTGGCTTTTTGCTCGCCATCATGGTGGTAAGTTTATCCTACGCATTGAGGACACGGACATCACCCGTAAGGTAGAGGGAGCAGAGGGTGTCATACTAGATAGTTTAAGGTGGCTTGGGCTAGATTGGGACGAGGGTCCCTATTTTCAATCGCAAAGATTACACTATTACCACGAAGTGGCAAACAGACTGCTTAAAGAGGATTATGCTTATCTGTGCTACTGTTCTACGGAGCGGCTAGCAGTGATGCGCCGGGAGCAAATGAGACGGAAGCAGCCACCAAAATATGATGGCCACTGCCGATATTTAACCCAGCAGGAAAAACTTCAACTGGAGGCAAGCGGTATTATTCCTGTAGTCCGCTTTAAAATGCCGCTTCAGGGAGAAACCACTTTCCATGATTTAATCCGCGGTCAAGTGACTTTCAAAAATAGTACTTTAGATGATCTCGTCCTGCTTAAATCCGACGGTTATCCCACGTATCATCTGGCCAACATTGTGGATGACCACTTAATGGCTATTTCCCATGTCCTTAGAGCTGATGAATGGCTTTCCAGTACCCCTCGCCACATAGTACTTTATCAAGCTCTAAATTGGCAGCCCCCGCGATTTGCTCATTTACCTATGATACTGGGTCCCGACAGAGCTAAGCTCTCCAAGCGACATGGCGCCACTACTATCGTTGATTACAAAGAACAAGGTTATCTTCCTCAGGCGATGATTAACTTCCTAGCACTGCTGGGTTGGTCCCTTGATGATAGAACTGAGTTGCTAAGCCGAGAAGAATTAATAAAACACTTCTCTCTGGAAAGAGTGAGCAAAACTGCGGCTATCTTTAATAAGCGTAAGCTGGAGTGGATGAATGGAGTTTACCTGCGACAACTGCGCCCAGAAGAGTTTATTCAACAAGCCATTCCATTTTTAGATAGACATTTACCCGCTTCAGTAAAACGTCCATTGTGTAGCAATTATATTCGCCAAATTATGCCTTTGCTTCAAGAGCGTGCTAAGACTTTAGCTGAGATTCCTCAACTTGGCAGCTTTTTCTTCCTTGATGAGTTGCAATATGACCCCAGCCTATTTTTAAGTAGCGGGTTGGATGCCAAAACAGCTACTCAAGCTATTGAAATTGCTTTGCGGAGGTTAAAAATAGCAGGCGTTTGGGACGCCAATTCACTTGAGGGTATTCTACGCCCCTTGGCTGCGGAGTTAAACTTAAGCGCAGGAAAATTCTTCGGCTTATTACGAGTGGCTACCACAGGCTGCACTGCAGCACCACCCTTGTTTCAAACTATGGCAGTATTGGGCAAAGAGAGATGCCTCAAACGACTCACTACCGCCTTGCAAAGGATACTCACTCTGCTATAACCAAAGTATCATGCAATACCCAAGTAGATAGATTGCAAAAATTGACCGCAGAAATCAAACCCGCTAACATAGAGAGCCCAGCATAATTTCATGGAGGGGATTTATTCCATAAAATTGTTAAGGTTAAGATCATAGAGGAACAAGCGGCATATCCTATGGCTTGCGTTGAAACTACGATGGCGATGATGCGAGAATATTTAAACGCTGATATCAGCCCCCCTTAAGCAGACCTATATTTATGAGGGGTTTATGCAACAAATAGACTTACTTCCTTTATTAATCATCACTATTCTGGCGTTTATCATACCTCTACTCACCTCTCATATTAGATGGCTGGTTATCCCCAGTGTTGTGGGAGAGATTATCGGTGGGATTATCATTGGCAAAAGTGGTTTCAATCTAATCCACCCCAATCCTTGGTTAGATTTTCTCTATCTTTTCGGCTTTGCTCTTCTCATGTTTATGACAGGTTTAGAGATTGACTTATCTCAACTTATTACCGTTCAGCGGCGTCAGCAAATAAAAGAACGCTTCTTGTTTAACCCAATGGTTATGGCAATCATAATTTTCCTCCTTACTTTTGCTATTTCGTTTGCTGTAGCTCGTGGTATCACCTGGCTAGGATTTACCGAAAATATATTTTTACTGTCTCTCATTCTTTGCACTACCTCGGTGGACATAGTTGTTCCTACCGTAAAGGAGCATATGCCTGAGGATACATCTTTAAAGCAGGTGATTTTACTCGCTGCTGTCATATCTGATGTGGTGATTGCTGCCCTTGTTACTTTTGTGATAGCTACTCAGGAGGGAGGATTGATAGTAAAAAGCATAGCTTCAATCTTTGTTCTCTTTGCTGCCTTCTCTCTCATGGCCAGGTTTGGCGGGAAGTTTGTATCACTTGGCAGGATTCAGCAGGTTATAAGCAAGTTTACCTATGCTGGCTGGCACCCTCACGTTAGGGGTGCAATAGTCTTAATGATGCTCTTCGTTGTTCTTGCGCAGTGGCTCGGCATTGAATTCATATTGGGGGCGTTACTTGCTGGGATTGCAATACCACCCGAGGGAGCTTCTAGGTTGGAAGGCAAGCTTGATGCTTTAGGATATGGCTTCTTTATTCCCATATTCTTCATTATGATAGGAGTTCGCTTTGATTTATCTGCCCTGGTAAGCTCGAACCAAGCCATTCTTCTTACTTTACTCTTAATTGTAGCAGCGTTCTTAATCAAAGTATTGCCTTCTTTGATTTTATGTGTTCGTTATTCGCTACGAGATTCGCTCAGTGCTGGCATTCTCTTGAGCTCACGGCTTGGTTTTACCATCGCTGTTGCAGCTATTGCTCTACAGTTCGGTGCAATCAGTGAAGCCATGAATTCGACAATTATCCTAATAGCAATTATCAGTTCTACTGTGGCGCCCATACTATTTGCCCGGTCTTTACCCAAAAAAGACTAGAAATACTAAATACAAGAGCCTAAAGTTTGGAATCTGGATTTTGAATTTGTTTAGAGCTTAGAAATTAGGATTTTGAGTTTATGGGAACCCTGAGCGAGGAGATTTTCTAAAAGAATCTACCAGGTGCTATAATGGGGTGCGGTTAGAAGATTTTAATAGGAGGTAAGCATGCGAGAAAAGGTAGAAGCAGCACTTAACAAAATAAGGCCTTCTTTACTGGCTGACGGTGGGAATGTTGAACTGGTGGATGTGAAGGAAGGTGTGGTTAGGCTGAGGTTGACCGGTGCCTGTAGCGGCTGCCCTATGGCAGCCATGACCTTGCAGCATGGAATCGAGCGACTACTCAGGGAGGAAGTGCCCGAGGTTAAGGAAGTGGTTGCTATCTAAAGGAGGTAGAAATGCCTATCTACGAATATTTTTGTCCTCACTGTAATTTTAAATTTGAGTTGCTTCGTCCTTTAAGCCAATCAAACAAAGCTGCTCCCTGCCCCCATTGTCATAACGGTGCCAAGCGAATTTTCTCCTCCTTTAATTCCCCTTCCGGAGATACTGGAGGAGTGTCTCCCTCGATTGGTGAAAGCAGCCCTTGTGCCACGTGCTCTGCCCTCAGTTGCTCTACTTGTAGAAGATAAGCCCTAACCTACAAAAAGGCTCCTAATCTGAAAGACAGGGGTGGACACAATCCGGGCTATAGCCGAAAAAGTATTGACAGCCAACTGAGCCAGCGATTATTATTAGCAATTCACTATTTAAAGCAGGAGGTGTCATATGCAAGGCATATGGAGGAAAGTTTGCGTGTAGATTTAAGTAAAAGAACTACACATACAGAGGAATTTCCGGAGAATTTCTATATCAACTTTATCGGCGGTGATGGACTTGCGGGGAAAATAATATATGATGAAGTGGGGGTGGATGTTAAACCTTTCGACCCCGAAAATCGAGTTATCTTTGCAGTTGGCCCGTTTCAGGGCACTGGAATACCTGGAGATGCAAAGTTTTGCGTGTCAACTAAGTCTCCCCTTACTAAAACTTATGCCAACAGTATGGCGGGAGCAAATTGGGGACCTGCCTTTAAGAAAACAGGATATGATACACTTATAATCCGGGAAAATAAGCATACAGAAAAATATTAATGATTGGAGGTGAAGTTTAATGCAAGATTACAAACTATTTAGGGTCAACTTGTCAGAAGGTTCAATAAAAGAAGAAATAATACCGTCTCAATTGATAAGCAAGTATATTGGTGGAAAGGGTTTAGCCGCTTATTATCTTTATAAAGAAGTAAAAGCCAAAATTGACCCACTAAGTCCTGATAACAAAGTTATATTCATGGCTGGCCCGCTGGCAGGTATAATGCCTTGTTGTACACATCATGTAGTGACGACGAAATCTCCCTTAACAGGAGGATATGCTGACTCTTTTGCTGGTGGTAATTTTTCATATGAGCTAAGAAAGGCAGGTTTTTTGGGGATTATCATTGAAGGGAAGAGCCCGAATCTGGTTACTTTGAAGATAGAGGGGCGAAAAGCAACTCTAGAAGATGCCTCCCATCTTAAAGGAAAAACTATTACAGAAACAGATAAATATTATCCAGGTTTTAATGTGGCCTCAATTGGTCCTGGTGGGGAAAATCTGGTGAAATATGCCTGCATATTAAATAATGTCACTGGAGCAGGACGTCCCGGAGCAGCAGGACGTGGTGGCGCTGGAGCTGTAATGGGCTCAAAGAATCTAAAGGCAATCGCAATTAAAAGCGATGGAAAAATTGAGATTTCTGAAAAAGTAAAGGAGCTTCAGAAAAGACATTTTAAGCGTTTTGCCGATGATAAGGACTTGAGGGAGTTTTATAGCGGTGGCTTGTTCACACCAAATATTGATATATGCAACACAGCAAATGTTATACCAACAAGGAATTTTACTAGCGGCTCATTTGAAAAAGTTAAAAATATTAATGAGGATGCTCTGCGGCCGAATATTATAAAGAAATCTGCTTGCCACCTATGTCCCATTGGATGTGGAAACACGGTTAAAGTAAATAGAGGTCCTTTTAAGGGTACTGAAGCTCCAGTATCATATGAACCTACAGTGCTACTGGGAGCGAATTGTGCTCAGGGAGATTTAAGTACAGTAGTGGAATCCATAAGGCTATGTAACGAATATGGTATAGATGTAATGTCGATGGGAGATGTTATTGCTTTCACCATGGAATGCTCAGAAAAAGGCCTGATAGATTATAAGATTCATTTTGGTGATGCGGAAAAACAAATAGAATTAATAAAAATGGTAGGTAATAGAGAAGGGATAGGGAACCTTCTCGCTGAAGGTGTGAAAGTGGCCTCAGAAAAAATTGCAAAGGGCTCAGAGGATTTTGCCCTTCATGTTAAGGGTCTTGAGATTCCCGGGTATGACCCCAGGGGCTCGAGAGCGATGGCTCTTGCTTATGCCACAGCTGATCGAGGTGCTTGTCATCAGAGAGCATGGCCAGCTGGTGCGGAAGTCGTTGATAAGACAGCAGACCCATTTACTACTACAGGAAAGGCAGAATTAGTGAAGCAATTACAGGACTATAATGCCGCTGCATGGAGCCTTATAACTTGCGACTGTGTACCATATTCGGCGGAATGGTTAGCGGAGGTCCTTTCTTCACTTGGATTTAGCATTAATGAAAAAGAATTTATGACCCTCGGTGAGAGAGTTTATAATTTAACCAGGTTGTTTAATGTGCGCGAAGACTTCTCTAGAAAGGATGACAGTATGCCTAAAAGGTTTACTGAACCTATGAAAGATACAGGTTGGAAAATTCCTATTAATGATTTTGAGAGAATGCTTGATGAATATTATGAGCTTAGAGGATGGGATAAAAAAACAGGTATCCCGAAACCGGAGAAACTTCGTGAACTGGGGATAGATGAATTAGCACCGTAGCAGGAAAGTTTGCTCAAGGGGTCTGAGCAAACTCTCAGGAGGTAGTAAGCTATAATGGGTATCAAGGTAAACATTAGTCGGCAGCTGCAGCAGTTCACCAATGGTCAAATGCTAGTTGAAACGGTAGGGCGAAGTGTTGGCGAGTGTCTTGAAAACTTAGAAGCTCAATTTCCTGGCATCAAGAAGAGGCTTCATGTTGAGCGAGGAGAATTGAACGGCCCCTATCAAATCTATATAAAATCAACCAATTCATATACAGCCAAGCTAGATAAGCCAGTAAAGGAAAATGATGAGCTTGCTATCCGGTTTACCGTCGCTGGTGGTTGAAATTCAGACAGCAATGGAATAAGTGAGTTAGTACCATAGTAGGAGAAAAGAGGTGAGTAAAGTTGAGCTAATCTAATAAGGAGATGTTACAAATTTTGCAAAAATAAAGGAGGGTTAAATGAAAAGTATAGAAGAGCTAGAGAAGGAATATGAAAGGAGGACGCCGACATCCTTAAAATGTTTTGAAAGAGCTAAGAAGAGTTTCCAGGGAGGTGTAGCGAGTAACTTCCAGGCATACGAGCCATACCCAATCTTCTGGGATCATGCGAAGGGAAGTAAATATTGGGATGTAGATGGTAATGAATATATCGATTTCAATATGGCTTTTGGGGCAGTGCTGGCTGGGCATGCACATCCTTTATTAGTCAAGGCGGCTGAAGAACAACTATCAAAGGGGACATTGTATTGT
>DAOUTC010000015.1 GCA_030626915.1 Dehalococcoidia bacterium | reverse complement strand
GCACGGGTGCCATCAGCGAGACTGGTGGTGCAACTCGCAGTTCCATAAATCCCACACCGGGAGACGGCACGCCAACATGGGGCTACTGGAGCATCCCCAGTGGGGGAGTGTCACCATCACCTTCACCGCCGATGTGGGAATTGGTGTGGGTCCGGGCACCTATGACAGCACGGCCTACGCCAGTGGGGACAACTTCGCCCAGATTGATGATGAGGGAGAAGTAGGACAAGACCCTAACATTCCACTTGGAGAAGACCCGGAGACGGACGAGGATGTCACCATCCGCGAGGGGTTACCTCCTCCAGCAGTGGGTGGCGAGGCTTATCCTGTGAACAAGCTGGCTATCTTGCTACCCTGGATTGCCCTGGCTATGGCTATCATAGCTGGTAGCTTTATTGTTGTGAGACGCCAAAGGGCTCAGAGCTAAATCGAGCCTTAGTGATAACTAGGAGGGCAAGCCTTGTTAATGGCTTGCCCTCCCTTTCTAAGGCGGGGGGCTAGCTTAACTAGCGTCGGGCTGCTGGGCTTGCTATAATTGACTTAGCGAAAATATAGGCCTTAAGTGAGGTGCACAATGGGATCTCGAAATATGTTGGATGAAATACTGGACAAGGTGGATGAAATACCTTTAGAGGATCAGGGCATACTCGCTGAGCTTATCAGAAACAGGTACAAGGAAAAAAGACGAGAGGAAATCTTGGCAAATGCTCGTCAGACACTCGAGGAATATAATAAAGGCTTAACTTCTAAGGGAACTGTCTCAGATTTTCTTCGAGAGCTGGAGGCGTGATTAATCTAATCTGGGGCAGCAGCTTCAAAAGAGCCTATAAGAAGGTAACAGCTGCTAATCCCGATTTAAAGCCAAAAATTGCCCAAGCATTGGAAACCTTTGCTGATAATCCTCTTCATCCTTCCTTGAGAACTCATAAGCTAAGCGGTAAGTTAAAAGGTCTGTGGGCCTTCGTTGTAGCCTATGACTGTCGAGTGGTGTTCCAATTCTTAGATGACCAAGATGTGTTGCTAATTGACATCGGTAAACATGATGAAGTTTATTAAACTTCCCGGGGGCTCGGAGCAAAGTATTGGCTGAACTCAAGGCTAAGAAGGAAACTAAAGGCAAGTCTGGCATAGGCAGCTTCCCCTGGTTTGTCTGGCTGGCTATCGGTCTGGGGATTATCGCTGTTGTTGCCTTTGTCCGTAGTCCTCCGACAAGCGGCCCGACTAACTCAAGCCACCCCGGCCAGCTCAAGGCAGCTATTGTTGACCAGCTTTATGTCCTTCAACCAAACCAGTCTCTTATTAACCAACTTAGCAAGGACCTCGAGGATTATGGTTTTGAGGTTGATATTTACCAGGGTGATGAGGTTACCGTTGACCTCTATGGCCGACTGCCAGGCTATGGGTATGGGTTAATTATCTTCCGAGCTCACTCGGGCTTGCTGGGCAGCGAGGGGGAGGTAATAGAAAGAACCTGCCTGTTTACCAATGAGCCCTACAGCGAGACAAAGCACGTGGCTGAGCAGCTATCTGACCAACTAGCAATGGCCAGGATTGACGAAAATCACCCCTGGGTTTTCGGCGTAGGAGATGAATTCGTCACCCGGAGCATGGAGGGAGAATTTGACAATACAGTTATCATAATGATGGGTTGCTCTTGCCTTTACCTTGAAGATTTGGCTCAGGCCTTCATTGCTAAAGGTGCCTCAGCTTACCTGGCCTGGGATGCTGCTGTGGACCTGGACTATGTAGATAAAGCTACTCCCTATTTAATAAGGCAACTATGTGTGGACAAGGTGACTGTGGGAAAGGCGGCAGCGAGCACCATGAACGTAGTAGGTCCAGACCCAAAGTATGGCGCAGTGCTGCAATACTTCCCCCCACAAAGCGCCAATAAAACCATAACGCAGCTAATTAGCTCCTAAAACCCCCTGGCCTGTTTGGGAACACTTTGGCAGCCGAAGCCTGTCAATTCCCCCTCACTCTAACTCTCTCCCGCGGTGGGGAGAGAGCACAGGACTCTCCTCTCCCTTGATGGGAGAGGATTAAGGTGAGGGTGAATCAACATAGATTGCTTTGGCATAGCCACAAAGGAGGAATGGGTCATTAATCATGTGAACTGGTACATCTGATAACATGGTTTGATATAAAGTGCTTGTAGATGGGGTTCGGGTGGTTGGGGGTTCAAATCCTCTCACCCCGACCATAGGTACGAAACATGACTCTTAGAGTTTCAGGCTTCTTATGTGGATACGCTAATGCTTTTCATCTGTTTAACTCGTCCACGAACTTGCTAAACACCTTGTTGTGTAAATCAACATCCTCAGCCGTGGTTTCAGGGCAGACCAACATCATATTGTGGAATGGTGTGAGTAAGATGCCACGATTGACAAAGAATAGGTGAACGAGTTTATCCATCTCGAGATCATAGGAGTTTATTGCTTCAGCTCCATTCTTTGGAGGAGTTGGGCAAAAGCGGTATTCAACCCTGCAGCCAAGCCGGATAACATGCCATGTGAGACTGGCTGTCTTTATCATTCTGTCAATGCCATCTGCCAACTGTTCAGCAAGACGAATCATGTGGTTATAAACCGATTCGGTCATGACATGCTCTAGTGTTGCTCTCAGTGCAGCAACTGCCAGCGCGTTACTGGACAAAGTTCCTCCAAGACCCATGTCCCATTCTCTTGAGGTAAGTTCTCCTAAAAATCGCTCGGTAACCTCCCGGCTAAGTCCCATGACAGCGGCGGGAAAACCACCAGCAATCGGTTTACCTAAGGTGAAAATATCTGGTTCGAGATTCCAGGCATGGGTAAGCCCTCCGGGGCCGCCGCAAATGGTGTGCGTCTCATCGATGATCAGTAGGGTGCCAAAGCGTTGTGTCATTTCACGTAATGCTGCGTGGTAGCCTGGAATGGGATAGATTATACCCACATCTGTCATTGCTGGCTCGCATATCACACAGGCGATGTCTTGGGGAGACAATGCTGCCTCTAACGCATCTATATCATTGAACTGGATCACCCGTGTCGTTAACGCAAGATCGAGAGGTTTTCCCATAATTCGCTCTCGCCTGTAATTGACCAGCGTGTCATCCAAACTACCATGATAGCAGCCATCAAATACTAAAATCAGGCTTCTTTGGGTAGTCTGTCGAGCCACTCTAATAGCGAACTTATTTGCATCTGTTGCTGTCATATATATCTGCCAGTATGGCAGGCCAAAACGGCATGCCAGATTTTTTCCTACCCAAACAGCATCTTCTGTGGGAAGCATTGAAGTCATGCCTCTGCCTACCTGGCTTGCTATTGCACTCACAGTGGCTGCCGGGGAGTGCCCAAACATCGCCCCGCTATCCCCCAGGCATAAGTCCAGGTAGTGATGACCGTCGACATCGGTCAAGCGAGCTCCATTGGCCTCCTTCATGAAAATTGGGAAAGGACCAGCCCACCTGTGCATCCAGCTCATGGGGACGCCCTTAAGAAGCGAAGCTTTCGCTCTTTCAAACAATGCCTGTGACTTCGGCCGCTGTTTAACATAGCGTGACTCTTCACGTTGCACTAGCATCTTGATTTTTGTTCGGTCAATCGTTCTCATAGTGATTACACCTCCTCTGTTTCATTGAATTAGTAACAAAGGATTCAACTTAATGGATAGTAAACTTTTCCCGGTAACTTGTAAATAGCCAGCGAACAATGGCACATACAAAGCATTGTCGGGCAACTAATTAAGAAGCTACAATAGGTGGGTGACTCTTGCTGGACTAGGGTGGGAGTGTTGTCCCACAAGAAGCAGGAAGAAGGGCGGGGATATGAGTATTGGAGTTATTGAGAATTGACCAAAAACCATTGTAGAATACGATAGTCAAGGAACGACAAGTTGGGCTGGGAAAGTAGCCCAGGAAAAGATAGATTCTATAATAATAGAAGAAGAGATAAAGAGGGGGGTGAGTTATGTTATGACTTGATAGTAGCTTAAATTGCGGAAATAGCTTACGTAAGAATAGAAGTGAAGAGGAGGATTAAACAACTATGGGCGATTTAGATAGAGCCGCCAAAGCGATGGAGAAAGCGGGGTTAGCTGGTGGAGATGCTTATGATCTACCGACCAGCAAGAAGCGTTTTCCTGATGGAGCTTGGTACAGGATGGAAATATCGGGGGTGGAGCGTCCCAATGTTCTTGAAGCCGTAATAGATGAGATGAGGAAGCGAAATATTGCCCTTCACCGCATGATTTCGGTAGTTATGGGAGCAACCCTTTTGGATAAGCAGGAGTTAAAGGATTTTGCTCAGATGGCTGCTGACGCCAAGCTGGAAGTTATACTTGTCCCTGGTCCTCGCCGAGCCTGGGATATAGGAAGGCAACTTGCCAGCCCTGAAGGTGCCCTCTCTGGGATCCGCTTTCGGGGATCTGATCAGTTGAAGTACGTTACTGCCGATATAATGCGTTGCATTGACATTGGATTTCGTGGTTTCCTGGTCGTTGATGAAGGTTTACTAAGAACGCTCAACAAGATGAGAGAAAATGGTGACATACCCAAGGATGTGACTTTCAAAGTCTCCATTTATGCCGGACACGCATCGGCTGCCGGGGGTCAGCTTTTGGAAGAGTTGGGGGCAGGCAGCTTTAATCCTTTGGGCGATTTAACTCTGCCTCAGTTTGCATCTATTCGCCAAGCTGTGGATATACCAATAGATATACATATTATATTATCCGAATCCTATGGTGGATTTATGCGTTTTTATGAAGCGCCGGAGATGGTTAGAGTGGCCGCTCCCTGTTACTTTAAGATAGAGCCGGGGCCAGCTCTTGCTGTTGGTCCTCAGGCACTTTATAAACCTTGGGTAGATAGGCAAATGCTGGCTAATTGGGCCAGGGAGAAGGTAAAATATGCTTGCATCATCCACGAGCTTATCCAGGAAAACTTCCCTGAAGGGATCTTGTCAAAGCAAGGACCTGAGGATCTAGCAATTCCAAAACCCTAATCCATGCTATACAAAACGAAAGGAGGAGATTAAATGCAGAAAAAGAAAGGTTTATTAGATTTTCAAAGGATGAAGAAGGAAGGTGAAAAGGTTACCTGGCTGACTTGCTATGAGTATCCAATGGCTCTATTTGAGGAACAGGCCGGTATAGACATGATTTTGGTGGGAGATTCTATGGGTATGTGTGTTTACGGATATCCGGGGGGAACTATGCCTGTTACCATGGACGAGTGTATTGTGCATACGGAAGCTGTTCGTCGAGGAGCTCCCAACACTTTTGTGATGGGTGACATGCCTTTCTTGTCTTATCAGACGACCACTGAAGAAGCTGTTAGGAATGCCGGCAGGTTCTATAAGGAAGCTGGGGTGGATGCCATCAAGCTGGAAGGAGGGCGCCGGGTCACCAAAGTAATAAGAGCAATTGTTGATGCCGGGATGGTTGTTTGCGGTCATATTGGCTTAACGCCCCAAAGCACCGGGCAGTTCGGCGGCTATAAAGCTCAGGGGCGCACAGCTGAAAGTGCATATGATGTAATTAAGGATGCTAGAGCCGTTCAGGAAGCAGGCGCACAGCTTTTACTTCTGGAGGCGGTAACTCCTGAAGTGGGCAAGTTTATAACTGAGGACCTTGAAATACCGGTATATGGTATTGGCGCCGGTCTCTATTGTGATGGGCAGCTACTTATTGTCCACGACATGCTGGGCATCTGGCAGGCGTTTAAACCTAGATTTGTTAAGCGATATGCTCACATGGCTGAAGACATGGTGAAAGCTTTTCAGGATTATATAAGGGAAATTAAAGAAGGGAAATTTCCTGAAGATGTACATTGCTATAAGATGATTGAAGGGGAAGCTGAGAAACTGGCTGAATTAGTCAAGAAGCAAAAGTAGTAGCAGAAATCTTACGCTAGGGCAGTAAATGGCAGAGGGATTTAGCAAAGTTTCTTAGTGTTGTTTTTAGCAAATTACTGGAGGGAAAATCAGACTTGGTGAGATTGATCTCTACTTGGATGAGAAGTCAAGAGAGTTAATGAAGGGGATTAAGAAACTATTTGACACGAGCAACGTATTGAATCCAGGAACCGCAATAGGGTGAGAGGTAAAGGGTATCTCAAAAAATTAAAAGGGGGTACATATAAATGGCAATTCTCGTTACGGGAGGGACTGGTTTTATTGGTGCCGAATTAGCACGCATCCTTGTCAGTAGAGGTGAGGACGTTGTTCTGTTTGACGTCGCCCCAAATTATGCTCGCATCAGTGATATTCGTGATAAAGTGAAAGTGGTGCGGGGGAATCTGGCTTATTGGCCTGAAGTGCTCAATGCTGTCAGGGACTACGATGCTGAAGGCATATATCACCTAGGTGGAATGCTGAGCGTGCCTTCCAATGCGAACCCTTGGGCTTCCTTTCAGGTGAATGTAGTTGGGATGGTAAACGTATTGGAGGCTGCCCGCCTTTTTGGAGCGGGCAAGGTAATCTTCACCAGCACTTTGTCCACTTATGGATTAGATTGCTCGTCTGTAATTACAGATACGACGCTTCAGCGGCCTACTACAATGTACGGTTGCGGTAAGCTATATTGCGAGTGCTTGGGCCGGTTCTACCGTTCGAAGTTTGGTCTGGATTTCAGGTCAGTGCGCTTTCCTTCAGTGATTGGGCCAGGTGTTAGAACTCCCGGAGTGGCACAATGGAATGCCTGGATGATTGAGTATCCAGCTTTGGGTAAGCCTTTTGAGTGCTATGTCAGCGAGAGTACAAAGTGTCCTGTTCTGTATTTTAAGGATGCAGCTAGGTCTGTAGACATGATTTATCATGCGCCGAAGGAAGAAATCAAAACCGTGAACTACAATGTTGCTGGTGTGGTGCCAACCCGAACAGCTAAGGAAATTGAACAGACAGTGAAGAGATACATTCCGGAGTCTCGCATAAGTTATAAACCTGATCCCGATGTAATGAATTACTTTCGTACTTCTACTGTAGATGTGTTCGACGATAGCAAAGCAAGGGAGGAATGGGGTTGGCAAGCTATGTACTCAGATTTCGACAAAGTAGTGGCTGATTTCATTGAAGAAATACGGAGTCGTCCTGACCGGTATGGAATAGTTTAGAAAGCCAAAGGAGGATTTACTATGGCTAAAGTAATAGTAACAGCAGCGATCACTGGTGGTATACATACGCCCAGTATGAGTCCTTATTTACCTATTACACCAGAGCAAATTGCTGAGCAAGCAATTGAGGCTTATGAAGCTGGAGCTGCTGTAGTTCATATCCATATACGCAATCCAGAAACAGGTCAACCCAGTTCGGACATGAACCTCTTCGGTGAAATATTAACTAGGATAAAAACCAAATGTAATCTCATTGTGTGCACGACCACTGGCGGTGGCTTAGGAATGCCTACTGAAGAGAGGTTAAAAGTGGTCCCAACTTTCAAGCCAGAATTAGCTTCATTCAATGCTGGTTCCATAAACTTTGGCCTTTTCGATCTCCCGGAAAGAATGAAGATAAGGGAATGGAAGTACCCGTGGGAAAAGCAATATTTGCAGATGACTGAGGATTTCATTTTCCCCAATACATTTAAGTCTCTACAAGAATTTGCTCGGGCTTTTGCAGAAAGTAATACCAAGCCTGAACTAGAGGTCTACGATGTTGGTATGATTAACAATTTGCTTTATCTGGTTAGGAAAGGATTTCTCAAGAAACCACTTTATCTTCAATTTGTCATGGGGATTATGGGAGCTATACCACCTTCTGTCGAGAACCTAGTTTTTCTGCATGAAACAGCCAGTCGTACTTTTGGTGACGATTTTGTCTGGTCAGTGTGTGCCGCTGGTCGGTTTCAGCTCCCCATGTGCACTGCCGCTTTAACTATGGGAGGCAATGTCAGGGTTGGCCTGGAGGATAGCCTGTATGCTGGCAAAGGGGTACTGGCTAAAAGTAATGCTGAGCAGGTAGAGAAAATCATCCGCATCGCTCAGGAGCTAGACATTGATATAGCTACCCCTGATGAAGCAAGACAGATTCTAGGGCTTAAAGGATTGGATAAAGTGGGTTACTAAACAAGTGTTTCAAAGGAGGCAAATAAAGTGGAAGTTTTACAGGAAGGCAAAGGTGAGCTTGTAGGCTGGCATGACCCCGATGAGGCCAGGGAATGGGTGTTAAAAAATAAGTCACGCGAGTTAAAGGACAAAACCATGTCAGCTAAGGAGGCCGTCTCCAAATTTGTTCATGAGGGGGATTTCATAGCCAGCGGAGGTTTCGGGCATATAAGAGTATCCATGGCTATCATCTATGAAATAATCAGATAGAAGAGACGTAATTTAATTATGGCTGGTAAGACAGCAGTTCACGATGCTGATCTTCTCGTGGCTTCTGGTTGCGTAAATAAAGTGGAGGTGGCTTACTGTTTTGGCCATGAGCTTAGAGGACTATCTCCAGCTTCGAGAAGGATGGTGGAAAGTGGCCAATGTAAAGTTATTGCTGAAACCAGCAATGCTGGACATCAATGGCGATGGTTAGCTGGCATGATGGGCCTCCCTTTTATACCCAGCCGCAACTTGCTTGGCACCGACACTGGCGGTTATAGCTCTTGTAAAGTGGTCAAGGATCCCTTCAGTGGCAAGCCAATTAATCTGATTCCTGCCGGTTATCCCGATGTAGCCTTTATACACGTTCACCGCTGTGATGTTTATGGCAATGCCCAAATAGATGGCATTATGGTGGAGGACTTTGAGCTCTCCAGGTGCGCTCGAAGACTAATAATAACTACTGAAGAAATAGTGGACAATGAAGTTATCCGAAGAGAACCCTGGAAAACAAGCATACCCTTCTTTGTAGTAGACGCTGTAGTTGAAGTTCCCTATGGCTCGCATCCTTGTGAGATGCCACTCCTGTATTGGTTCGATGAAGATAATATAGCCGAATGGCTAAGGCTCTCTAGAACCCCAGAAGGCACAGATGAGTACCTGCAGAAATATGTTTTTGGTGTGGATAACTTCGAGGATTATCTGGAGGTCTGTGGTGGCGTGAAGAGGTTGAATTATCTAAAGCGAAGGGAATTCCTCAGAGAGCCAATGAAGCCCATAGCGTATAAGTAAAGTTAGAAAATTACTGTCAAGAAAGGAAGGTTAGAAAAGTATGGCAGCAGAAGCTAAGTATAACGTAAGGGAATTGCTGGCATATAATGGTGCCAGGGTGTTAGAGGATAAAAGATCTGTCTTTGTGGGCACAGGGCTTCCCATGATAGCCTCTATGCTGGCTCAAAGAACGCATGCCCCTAACTTATTTATAGTATTTGAGGCTGGTAGCTTTGGGCCTCTGATACCTGAGCTGCCCATTTCAGTGGCTGACTCTAGAACCTTTTATAAAGGTATAGCTGCCACCAGCATGCACGACGTTATGGCAATTTCACAGGCGGGATATGTGGATTATGGATTTTTGGGTGCTGCCCAGATAGACATGTATGGGAACATCAACACTACCGTTATAGGCGACCATGATAGGCCCAAGGTTCGCCTACCAGGCAGTGGTGGCGCCAACGATGTAGGCTCTTTCTCACAAAGGCTCATAACCATTATCGCCAACCAAGCTAAGAGGACTTTTGTGAATAAGGTTGATTTCATAACCACCCCTGGCTATCTGGATGGTCCAGGTGCTAGAGAAAGAGCTGGATTGGCTAAGGGCTCAGGGCCATACAGGGTTATTACTCAATTAGGTGTCTACGGCTTTGATGAGGAAACAAAAAGGCTTAAATTGCTTTCGCTGCACCCTGGAGTAACCTTGGATGAAGTAAAGGAGAACAGCAGTTTTGAAATCATCATACCTGATAAGGTTGGAACAAGCTATGTGCCTACTGAGGAAGACCTAAGGATATTACGCCAAGAAATAGACCCAACAGGAATGGTGTTAGGGAAGTGAGTGGTAAGGATATTCAATCTGCCGGTACTGATAACAGATAAAGAAATACGACATAACATCAAGTGAATAATATGGCTGGTTAAGAAAGAGGCAAAATGCGAAACATCGCGGAGCAAGAAGCAGGTACTTATGCGCTATTGCTGGGTAACGAAGCAATAGCTAGAGGTGCACTCGAGGCAGGGGTGCAATTCTGTGCTGCTTATCCCGGGACGCCTTCCTCAGAGATTATTGGAACGCTTGCCACAGTTGCTAAAGATATCGGTATTTATGTGGAATGGTCTGTCAATGAGAAGGTAGCTACAGAAGTAGCCGCAGCAGCAGCCTTTTCTGGGTTGAGGGGACTTGCTGCTATGAAGAATGCTGGTGCAGATGTGGCGTTGGATTTTTTGACGCACCTTAACCTGACAAGTATAGGTGATGGGGGAGGAGCGTTGCTGTTAGTTGTATGTGATGACCCGCAAGCTCATTCCAGTGCTGAGGAAGTTGATACACGCTGGATAGCTAAGATAGCTAATGCTCCCCTTTTGGAGCCAGCGGATGTGCAGGAGGCCAAGGATTTGACCAAGTGGGCGTTTGGTCTATCTGAGGAATTTAAGTGCTGGTGTTTCTTGAGGAGCTATACCCGCCTATCTCATGCACATAGTGGTGTTATGCTCGGGGAAATACCCCAGCCAGAGAAGAAAGCCGTATTCGATACTACTAAACACTATATTCCCTTCCCGACTACGCCGAAACATGCCATTTTGCATGAGAAGCTGCTCAAAGTTCAAGAGATATTCGAGTCAAGTCCTTTCAACTCGTATACCGGACCGGAACAACCGGAGCTGTTGATAATCTGTAGCGGTAGTGGTTGGCCATGCTCTCTTGATGCTGTAGAAATACTGGGCTTGCGTGAGTCAGTAGGAATTCTGAAACTGGTAACTCTGTGGCCATTTCCTCAGAGATTTGTGGCTAAATACTTAACGCGGACAACCAGGGTGCTCGTGGTAGAGGAAGTGGACCCTTTTGTCGAGGCTCATGTGAAAGAAACGGCAGCGTCGCATTCAGCTGAGGTGCTGCCCCTGGAAATATATGGTAAAAATTCCGGTCATATAAACCCGGTTGGTGAGATAACACCGGATGGAGTAATACATGCCTTGGCTGAAATCTTCAAATTGGAGTATCAGGCGAGGGAAGCTAGTTACGAGCAGATGGTTCAGGATATAGCTAAGCCGCTAGTCATCGACCGCGGCATGCTCTGGTGTCCCGGGTGCCCTCATCGGGCCAGCTTTCTCTCTTTAAGGAAAGCCATAAGACGTGATGGCAGAAAGGCAGTGGTTGTCGGTGATATTGGCTGCTACACACTGGACATATTCCCCTATGGTCCTCAGCAAAGCAATGTGCTGCATTGCATGGGCTCAGGAGCAGGTGAGGCCTGTGGTTTTGGGCAGCTTGCCTCATTAGGGTCGGAACAGCCGGCTATTGGGATATGTGGCGACTCAACATTTTTTCATGCATCAATCCCAGCGCTAATTAATGCTGTTTATAACAAGTCGAATATGACACTACTAGTGCTGGACAATTACGCTACAGCGATGACTGGCTTCCAACCTCATCCAGGAACAGGTCGAACTGCCACTCAGGATACAACCACAGTAGTATCCATCGAGAATCTTTGTCGCGCTCTAGGATGTAAGGTAGAGGTGAGAGATCCTTTTGATATAAAAGAGACCACAGCCACTCTCTGTGAGTTAATGAGAGATGAGAGTGGGCCTAAGGTGTTGATTTTACGTAGAAAATGTGAGTTGCTTCGAATGAGACAGGAGCGGAAGCGTCCGTATAGGGTTTGGGTTGACCCGGAAAAGTGTGGGGGAGGAAAGTGCGTATTTTGCTATAAGGTGTTCCAGTGTCCTGCTTTATCCCAGAATAAGGAGACTGGTAAAGCACAAGTGCTGGAGGAAATTTGCCCTGGGTGTGGGGTTTGTGCCGATATATGTCCTTATAAAGCTATTGTTAAGGAGGAGATAAGATAATGGCCATTTCTGGAGACCCGTTAAACCTGATTATTTGTGGGGTTGGAGGTCAAGGGAACATCTTAATCTCGGGCTTAATAGGCAATGCGTTGATGAAGAAGGGTTATCATGTCACTATAGGGGAAACATTTGGGGCTAGCCAGAGGGGTGGCGCGGTTTTCAGTACCCTCAGAATGTCTACCAAAAAGTCTTATGGGCCACTAATTCCACAGGGTAAAGCTCATCTTATCCTCGGCCTTGAACCTCTGGAAACCTTAAGGATGCTACAGCGATATGGAAACCCGGGAGTGGTGTGTGTAACCAATACACATCCTGTCTTGACAATAGGAGCGCTTTCACAAAAAGAGAAATACCCTAGTTGTAATGAACTTAAGGGGGCGATTGAAAAGCTTTCTAAATTAGCTTGCTTTGTAGACGCCACAAGTATAGCTTTGAAACTGGGTGCTCCCATAGTTGTGAATATTATCATGGTAGGAGCTCTAATTGGTTCAGGTCAGCTTGCTCTGGAGAGGGTGGATGTTGAAAATGAAATGCGGAATATCTTTCCGCCCGAGAGAATGAAGTTGAATTTAAGGGCTCTTGAGATGGGTATTGGTAGGAAGGCTTGAAGCGGATTTTACTTAGATGATTTAATTCAGCGTGGCATAAGGTGACTAATGCTGATGAGAGGCATTGTGCTGGGTTGATGCACCAATGGCAGTGGTGATTATTTCTCGGATGAGGCTGGTAACAATCTAAGCTTTTGGCTCGGCGGAATGATAGTAGGCGAGGGCACTATACTCCGCGCTTAACTAAACGATCTCGAATAGCTGAATAGTTATAAGTAGTGATGGGTAAAGCAGGGTCTTCGAT
Organism: Dehalococcoidia bacterium; assembly: GCA_030626915.1. Classification (GTDB taxonomy): domain Bacteria; phylum Chloroflexota; class Dehalococcoidia; order GIF9; family AB-539-J10; genus JAUWHW01. The sequence goes on along the minus strand of DAOUTC010000015.1, from coordinate 1,510 downwards.
TAACCTCCTCTCCAGCATTAATTCTTTTTCTACCCAAGCAGGTATCCTGGCTGGAGTCTCCTTCTGATAAGCAAGAGAAAAATTATCTGGATCACGGCGATATTGGTTTAAAAGGCTAAAGAATCTAGATCTACCGATTTCTAAAATCTCCTCAGCTGTTGACTTATCCAATGCCTTCTGGCAGTATCCTTTTAATAGGGCTTTCACTTGCTCGGTAGTGAACCGTTTGTGTATCTATATACATCCCTCCTTGTTGGAGGAATGTACTATTTACAGCCCTTTTTTGATTTTTTAAAAAACTTTTGGATGTGTTGATAAATTTTTTCGCTTGTATTATAACTCTCTGGAATCGCTATATAGTTTGGTGGGAAATACGCAAAATTCGACTGTTTAGCAATGCTATTTGTCATTCTGAGCCCTACGGGCGAAGAATCTCTTTTAGACGCTTCGCTCAGAGTGACATTTATTGTCGATTAGTAAGCATTCTCCAAAATTCGGAAGAAAAAGATATGGAGGACTAGAGTAAAAATGCATACACAAAGATTGGAAGATAGGGTGAGTATTGTCACAGGAGCAGCACGGGGCATTGGAGAGGGTATTGCAAGAGCAATGGCCAGAGAGGGTGCAAACGTAATCCTCTTTGGTCGCCGGGATACGGTTAAGGAAACTGCGAAGAGTATTAGTGATTCTGGTCAAAAAGCGATTGGATTTAAAGTGGATGTTACTGATGCCGGTGGAGTGGAGCAGGCAGTCCAGCAGGTATTAAAACAGTTTGGGAAAGTAGATATACTCGTCAATAATGCAGGAATATACCCTTATATGCCATTTGTTGAGATGCCAGATGAAGTTCGAGATAGCGTCATAGATGTTAACATAAAAGGGGTATGGAACTGCACAAAGGCAGTGATTCCAAGTATGATAAAGCAAAAATACGGGAAAATTATTAATATATCATCTGTTACTGGGCCGATGGTTTCTGCTAAGGGGGCAACGATTTATTCAGCTTCGAAAGGAGCTGTATCTGGATTTACTAGAGCACTGGCGCTTGAGGTAGCAGAGCATGGTATAAATGTAAATGCTATATGCCCTGGTTATGTGGACACACCCGGGGAAAGAGGGGGAGGGAGTAGATTGGGCATGAGCGCAGACGAGTATATTAAGAAGCTTGCGCAAGGGATACCCATGAAAAGGCTGGGGGCGATAGACGAGGTTGGAGACCTTGCGGTGTTCCTAGCTTCGGAAGAGTCGAAATACATAACGGGGGCGGAAATAGTGATTGATGGGGGCAATATTATACAGGAGATAAAGGGATAATTGCGGAGATGTTACCACCCTTTAAGCCTGTAATAATCAGATAGCATTCTGTCAAAATCGGTTCTTGGAAGCACTTTACCACTATCTTCAAGTTTCTGTTCAAAAAATCTCTTTGGCAATGTCTCGTCTGTTTTCTTCATCCCCTCACGCAGGTTAAATTCTCTAGCTTTGTTTGTAATATTTGAAGCCAATTTTT
>DAOUTC010000043.1 GCA_030626915.1 Dehalococcoidia bacterium | reverse complement strand
CATATGAGATGCGAGGTCGACAGCGCGTTTCTTAAGATTTAGACTAAAGCTACACGGGGAGAAACAAGAATAATGAAAAATACAGCTATTGCCAAGGTATTTAGTGATATTGCTGACCTCCTGGAACTCAAGGGGGAGAATGTCTTTAAGATTCGTGCTTACCAGAAGGCAGTTCGGGCTATCGAGCATTATCCCAAGGAAATAAAGATTATGCTTGATGAAGGGGAGGACCTGAGGAATATCCCCGGTGTTGGTGAGGCAATAGCTAAAAAGACTACTGAGCTGGTGACTACGGGAAAGCTGGGTTACTATGAGAATCTGAAGACTGAGTTCCCTCCAGGGATAACCAATCTACTAGCTATTCCAGGAATCGGTCCCAAGACGGCTAACAGGCTTTCCAGTGAATTAGGAGTAAGCTCAGTTGATGCCTTAGAGCAAGCAATTAAAGGTGGGCAAGTAGCTAAGCTTTTCCGTCTTGGTGACAAGACCGCCGGCAATATCCTGCAACAGATTCAAGCTTTGCGGCGTAAAGACCAGCGTATTCCCATAGGGGAAGCCTTGCCCATTGTGGATGAAATACTTGACTCCCTTCGCTCTGTTCCCGGGGTAAGGAACTTAACTTACGCTGGCAGCTTGCGTCGATTCAGGGAAACCCTGGGTGATGTTGACCTTATGGGCACTGCCGATAACCCAAAGGAGGTTATAGACACCTTTGTTGCCTTACCTCATATGGGGCAGGTGTTGGCTCAGGGGTCAACAAAGGCAAGTGCTATTGTTTCTGGGGGATTACAGGTTGACTTACGCATGGTGGAACACGACTCTTTCGGCTCTCTGCTCCAGTATTTTACTGGTAGCAAGCAACACAATATTTCCTTGAGGGAGAGAGGACGCAGACAAGGATTGAAGTTGAGTGAGTATGGCATCACCGATTTAGACACAGGTGAGCTGGAGAAATTTGCCCTTGAGGAGAATTTCTACCATCGGCTGGGACTTCAGTATATTCCGCCTGAGCTCAGGGAAGCTCAGGGTGAGGTGGAAAGGGCTGAACAAGGAACCTTGCCCAAGCTGGTGGAATTATCCGATATAAAGGGAGACCTGCATATTCACACTGATTGGAGCGATGGGCATAATTCTATTGAGGAAATGGCCCTGGCTACCAAAGAGTTGGGTTACCAATATATAGCAATTACGGAGCATTCTGGTGGACGGGGCATTGCTCACGGGCTTGATGCGGAGAGGCTAAGGAAACAAGTTGCTGAGATCAGAGCACTTAATGAGAGGTTGTATGGCGTCCGTGTGTTCAGCGGCATCGAAGTTGATATTCGCGCAGACGGCAGACTGGATTTACCGCATGAAATTCTATCTCAGCTAGACATAGTCATCGGCGCTGTGCACTCCGCTATGAACCAGCGTGAGGAGAAAATGACCAAGAGGGTGTTAAGTGCTATAGAGGACCCAGATGTTGATATTATTGCTCATCCTACTTGCCGTCTCATAGGAGAGCGCGAGTCCATAGCCATAGATTTAGAGGCTATCTTCCGAGCAGCGGTTAAAAATAATAAGGTGCTGGAAATTAATGCTATGCCTGATCGGCTTGATTTAAACGATATTCATGCCTTTCGAGCCAGGGATATGGGAGTGAAGCTCGCTGTTGGCACCGATGCTCATAGCGTGGCACATTTAGGTTTCATGCGCTTTGGCGTCGGTGTGGCTCGGCGAGCCTGGTGTGAGCCTCAACATATATTAAATACTCTGTCTCTAGAACAGGTGCTTGCCTTCTTAGGCAAGAGGTAAATGAGTAAGGTTGCGGCTATTTTCGACCTTGATGGCACTCTATGCAGCGCACATATTTGGGAAGGGTTCCGTAAGTACTACGTCGAGCACGAAAAGAAAAAATTGCTTTTAACTCCAGCTTTCTTAATCACGCATTTGCCCTTGTGGCTACTGAGTAAGTGCAAATTGCTTAATGAGGAGAAGTGCATGGTGAAGTGGGCAGAGGATTTAAATGCTGTCTTTAGCGGAGCAAGCACGAGGGAAGTATCTGAGGCCTCTCACTGGGTAGTTGATAACCATATAGTCGGGTCATTACACAGCGATGTCGTTGATATTTTAGACCAACATAAGCAAAAGGGGCATGTAGTAATAATTATATCTGCTGCGTTTAGCAACTTGTTAGAAATTGTGGGGCAGAAACTGGATGTGCCCAATACAATTGGCACAAAACTTGAAGTAATTGACAATAGATATACTGGCAAGATTATTAAACCTGCGTGCTTTGGCAGGAATAAAGTTAAGCTGCTGGAAGAATTTATCAGTCGAAACGAATTAGAAATAGACCTTCTTTCAAGCTTCGCTTATGCTGATAGCGTCTTTGATATCCCTTTATTGAAGCTGGTAGGTAATCCAGTAGCAACTTATCCCGATAGAAATTTGCGCCAATTTGCTGAACATAACGGCTGGCAAATTTTGCCCTGAGCGGGGACAGAGATATAATATAGAATTAATTCTTAGGAGCTATTGAGAGGATGGGCACAGTGCCAGCTTGCGCAGGCGATATCCAGGCAATTCAACATCTAGAGGAGGCTATTGCTGCTGGTAAGCATTGGTATTTAGCCTTACTCGAAGCTATTAAATTATGGACTAGTCCCGAAGAAGATTATAACGGACGACACTATTGCTACCTTATTGACAATGAAGCCTTTGATTGGCTGGTTCTGGCGGAGAGGTTATGTGAACAGGTTGATAGGCTTATCCCAGAAAAAGAATTAATTGACCTCCTTTTCTTCGACCGACCACCAATAGAATTAACCAAAGATGAATTTAAAAAATTGATTGGTAAGGCCAAATATCAAGCTTATCTTAATTACCTTTATGGTGTCCTGGTGGAGGAAATTTTGATTTTAGCTGTAACTGAAGAGATACGCAAAAGAAAAAGAGCTTTAGGCTTAAATGAGGATAACGGTACAGTTGATGAAGCTTATCAACACATCTACGGTGCTACTCAAGCAGAGTTAGTGAGTCTGTTTAGAAAAGAGAGGGGTTATACTAGACGCAAATCTATGCCTATAGGAGAGGCTAAGGAATTTACCTACTGGTTATTTAAGCAGCGCCTGAAGAGATGTGATAAATCCCGTGTTGCCAGCGACACCAAAAAAGCTCTATTGAAGCTACACCGTTATATGAGGCTAAAAGGAGCCGTAGCTGCTTCTCAATCAAGTTGAGATAATTCCAACTTTAATCTTTCCAGTTTATCTTCAAGCACGCGAAGTTTTTCCTTTTCTTTTTCAATAATATGTGGCGGTGCTTTGGCCAAAAAAGCACTATCTCTTAACCTGGCGTTAAGTTGGGCAATCCTGGTTTGGGTTATTTCCCTTTCCTTTGCTAAGCGCTCCTTTTCAGCAAGGCGGTCTATCATATCTGCCCATGGCAAAACCAGTTCAGCCCCTTTCAATACTATAACCAGTGCTTCTTCCCCAGCTTTCCTTTTCTTTCGAGTCAAAATGCTGAGGGGGTGAACGCGTGCTAAAGTTTCTATGACCCTGGCTTGAGAGGTAATACAAGGTAAGAACTCGTCAGCGTAGATCTGAGCCTCAATCTGTTTAGATGGCGATACTCTATATTGAGAGCGAGCGTTGCGGATAGAGCGAATAATCTCTATCACCACATCCATAGCCTGTTCTGCTTCAGGGTCAATGGATTTACTATCAGAGGTAGGATATGGAGCTATCATTATGGAAGCCGGCATTTGGTCATTGTTAGGCAGACGCTGCTTTAAACTCTGCCACAGCTCTTCAGTGATGAAAGGCATGAAAGGATGCAGGAGGTGAAGTGATGTTTCCAAGGTATTCACCAGGTAAGGTAAGGGCGAGGGAGTTGATTGATTGCGAAGGCGTATCTTGGCAATTTCAACATACCAATCACAAAACTCTGACCAGGTAAAATCGTAGATTTGCTGCTCTGCTTCACCAAATTGGAAATCCTCCATCAGTTTGCTAACGCTGCCGATAAGGCGGTTTAGCCTGCTGCAAATCCAGCGGTCTTCTACCCGGAGTTTACCCTGAGCGAGATTCTTCGCTTTGCTCAGAATGACGTCTATTGCTCTGCCTTCCATTTCGGCATCTATGCTTTGCAGAATGAATCTGGTGGCATTCCATAATTTATTGGCGAAATTGCGACTGGCCTTCAGCCTGCCTTCGCCAAGGTTTATATCATTCCCGGGAGAACTACCGATGGTCAGGGCGAAGCGGAGGGCATCAACACCATATTTGGATATGGCTTCGGTGGGATTAATGACATTCCCTCGCAGCTTGCTCATCTTCTCGCCATTCTCATCTCGAAGCAATCCATGAAGGTAAACAGTGTGGAAAGGAATTTGCTCAGTATCTGCTAATCCCATCATAATCATTCTGGCCACCCAGAAGAAAAGGATGTCATAGCCTGTTTCCATCACTGAGGTGGGATAGAAATAACGAAGGTCCTCGGTATCATCTGGCCAGCCCAATGTGGAGTGCGTCCACAACGCTGAGCTAAACCAGGTATCAAGGACATCGGGGTCCTGGGCAATCCGATTTGAACCGCAATGCTCACAAATAGAGAGCTCATCTACGGAGGCTATTAATTCGCTACAATCTTGACAATACCATACCGGAATGCGGTGTCCCCACCATAATTGCCGGCTGATACACCAATCCCTGATGTTTTCCATCCAGTCAAAATATACTTTGGCGAAGCGCTGTGGAATTATGGTGATGCTGCCTTCTCTAACAGCTTTAATAGCTGCTTCAGCCAGGGGTTTTGTGTGAACGAACCATTGTAGGCTGACTTTGGGCTCAATCATCGTTTGGCAACGGTTGCAATGTCCTACTGAATGAAGATAGGGTTCGATTTTCTCTAGCAGCCCCTCGTCTTTCAGGTCAGCCACTACCTTATCCCGGCAGGCAAAACGTTCCAAATTTACATAGGGTCCAGCATTCTCATTCAGGGTGGCATCAGGGTTCATAATATCCACCAGGGGCAAATTGTGCCGCTTGCCTACTTCAAAATCCGTGGGGTCGTGAGCGGGAGTTATCTTTAATGCCCCGGTGCCAAAGAAGGGGTCCACGGCATCATCAGCGATGACGGGGATTTTCTTATTTATAATAGGAAGGATTACTTCTTTCCCCACCAAATCCTTATAGCGCCTATCATCGGGGTTTACTGCCACAGCGGTGTCACCAAAAAATGTTTCAGGCCGTGTAGTGGCTACGGTGACAAAGCCTTCTCCGTCAGCCAGAGGATAACGAACGTAATAGAGATGCCCTGTAATCTCCTTATGCTCAACTTCGAGGTCAGAAAGAGCAGTTTGGCAGCGTGGGCACCAGTTTATTATCCTCTCCCCACGGTAAATCAATCCTTTATCATACAGACGGACAAAGGCAGTGCGCACCGCCTTACTCGGACCTTCATCAAGTGTAAAACAATCTCGCGTCCAGTCACACGAAGTCCCCAACATTTGATGCTGATAGTTAATATTCCTTCTGCTTTTATCTGCCCATTCCCAGGCTACTTCCAAGAATTTTCCCCTACCTATGTCATTCCTGGTCAGTCCTTGTTTAGCCAGCTTTTGCTCTACAATTACTTGCGTTGCAATGCCAGCGTGGTCAGTGCCAGGAAGCCACAGGGTAGGCTCTCCCTTCATCCTATGCCACCTAACCATAATATCCTCTAGAGTATCAGTCAGGGCATGCCCCAAATGAAGTTCGCCAGTGACGTTAGGGGGTGGCATAATAATGACGAAGGGTTTCTTGCCAGGGTCTATTTTGGGGCTAAAGTAGCCTTGCTCCAGCCAGAAGTCATACCACTTCTTCTCTATCTTACCTGGCTCGTAGGCTTTAGGAATTTCAGGCAGTTTTTGTGTCATATTAAGCCCACTAATAAGAGATGAAAATTAGCCTATCTTAAGCCGATAACGTTTCTCAGGCTCGACGACTTCAATAATGAGTTTCTGTCCCGCTGTAAGTTCGGGATGGGAGCCAAACCATTTACCTGTACCTGTCCAGATATATCCGCCTTCTTCAAACCTTGTTTTGATGATACCTACATCTGTCTCTAATTCCAAGGGACTTCCATAATTGGGGAAGAGAGCCCTTTTCTCCCTGGGAATATAAAGGCGCCGATACTCTATCATGTAATGTTTGAGCTCAAGTTCTATGTAATTACACGTCTCATGTTTTTTTCTCTTCTATTTGCTTGGTGTTGATATCAGGCATAGGATAATGCCTTAAATTATCGGTGACAAGGATAAGGTCATTGGAAATAGCCACAGCGGCAACTATAACATCGGAAAGTGAAAGAGTAACTCCACTCCTAGCATATTCTCTTTTATACTCTCCTGCTTGTTCAGCCAACTCCCTGGTCACCTCGTAGTATTCAAGGCTATCCAACAATTTTTTGGTTACTTGCTTTTCATGCTCCTTCATTCCAGCGTAAACTTCAACTATATTGACTGCACAGCACCCGACTGATGAACCTTCAGAGGCTATCTCGGTTAAGAATCCAACTGTTTCCTTTCTCCCTCGGAGACAATCAATGATTGCCATCGTGTCTAAGAGATAATTAGCCATGATTTACTGCGAGAATTCCTTGAATCTTCTATCCTCCATCTCCCGCTGGTCCCTCACCCATTGGTAAGTTCCCTTTTCCTTGAGCTCAGGATGAGTCTCGTCCTTCCAAGAACCTGCTGCCTCCCGCAATGCTTCGAGGAATTGGAATTTTTTCAATTCCTTTCTTGTTGCTTCCACCACAAACTTACTTCTTCCCCTTTTGCCTACTAGTTTATCTATTGCTTGGAGAAGGTCCTCGGGAAAATTTAAATGGGCTTTACTTTTGGTAACCATGTTGGTCCTAAAAATTAGACTTTATTTAGTTCCATAATCAGTGTAACATAATAATAGACATTGTCAAGGGTAAATTAACGCTTATCCAGCAATTCTGCCACCTTATCCAGGACATTGTCAGCCACTTCTCGCTTAGGTAAAAGAGGAAGGCTATCAATTTTGCCTTCTCGGTCCACTATGGTTACCCGGTTATTATCGGCACCAAAGCCGCTATCCCTAGCTGTGATGTCATTAGCCACGATAAGGTCGAGTCCTTTTTGCTGCAGTTTTTGCTTAGCGTTTTCCACCAAGTTGCTGCTTTCAGCAGCAAAGCCTACTTTAATGAAATCTCCTCTTATACCACTCAAAATATCTGGAGTGCGCTCCAGCTCTAAGGTTAGTCCAATGTCTTTCCTTTTCATTTTTTCATCTAATTTTCTTACAGGCCGATAATCAGCTACAGCAGCAGCCATTATTAAAGCATCAGCTTGAAGAACAGCATCTTCTACCGCCTGGTGCATCTCCTGAGCAGTGCAGACATCTATTATTTTTACGCCAATGGGCTTAGTGAGCCACGTAGGTGCCGTGATTAGTGTTACCTTAGCTCCTCTGTCACGGGCTGCCTCAGCTAGCGCATAGCCCATTTTCCCTGAGGAGCGATTGGTTAGGCAGCGAACGGGGTCAATAGGCTCCTGTGTGCCACCTGCAGTAACCACGATATGCTTGCCAGCCAGGTCACTATTTTCCCCTAATACCTGGCAGATAGTACCTATAATATCAGTAGCGTCAGCAAGACATCCTAAACCTTCTTTACCCGATGCCAGTCTGCCTGAGACTGGCCCCACAGTAATGAAGCCGCGTGTCTTCAGCTTAGATAAATTATCCTGAGTGACAGGATTTTCAAACATATTTGCGTCCATGGCTGGCGCCACAATTACAGGTGCTTTGCTGGCCAGCACTGTACAGCATAGCATGTCATCAGCGATGCCAGCAGCCAGCTTGGCAATAATATTAGCTGTAGCTGGAGCAATGACTATTACATCAGCAGCTTCAGCTAGAGATATGTGTTCTATGCTGAACTCGGAGCTTAAACTAAACATCTCAATAACTACAGGCCTACCTGTGATGGCTTGGAATGTCACAGGAGTTACAAATTCAGTAGCCGCTTTAGTCATAATCACGTCCACCCTTGCTCCGGATTGAGTTAATCGGCTAGCAATATCCACTGCTTTATAAGCAGCGATACTTCCTGTAACTCCTAAGACAATGGTTTTCTCTTTCAGCATAATATCTCCATATGGCTAATCTTCTATCTTATTCATTTCATAGATGAGACGTAACCCAATTAAGGACAAATTGGGATTTATTGTTTCTATTGCTGGTACCTCTTTGACTAGATGGGCATAGCCTCCAGTAGCTACCACTTTCGCTTTGCATCCTAATTCTCTCTCTATGCGTTGCAGCGTGTTCTCAATAAGTCCGACATAACCAAAGAAAATGCCCGATTGTATAGCAGAGATGGTGTTCCGGCCGATAACCTGTTTAGGTTGAGTTAATTCTACTCGAGGAAGCATAGCAGTGCGAGCAAACAATGCCTGGCTGGCTATATCAATCCCCGGAGCAATAACTCCGCCCAGATAATCGCCTTCCTTGGAAACCACATCAAAAGTAATGGCAGTGCCCAGGTCTATAACAATTGCTGGCTCTCCATAAAGGTGATGAGCCGCAACGGCATTGACCACTCTGTCAGGGCCAAGCTCCCGAGGGTTATCTACACAGATACGTACCCCGGTTTTTATGCCGCTCTCAACCACCAAAGGGGAAGTGCCTAAATATTTTTGACACATCTCCTGGAAAATAGTCACCAGCGGCGGGACAACACTGCACAATACTACTCCCGTGATTTTAGAGGTTGGCAGTTTCTGGTACCGGAGAAAAGTGAGTAATAAAGCACCATACTCATCTGCCTGGCGGTTGATTGCAGTGGCTAATCGCCAGGCAGCTCTTAATCTATCACCATCAAATACACCTAACTTAATTCTAGTGTTTCCAATATCAATAGCTAATAACATAACGCTTTACCTGCCATTCCACAGGGATTGCAGTGAGTATAGCATCTTGATTTAGCCTCCGCTACTGCTGCAGGATTGGCTTTAAGCTACTGGAGACATCAGTGCCCCTCTCTAAGCTCTCTTAATTCCTTAGCCATCGCTTGCCAATGTGTGCCTTGCCAATAGAT
>DAOUTC010000110.1 GCA_030626915.1 Dehalococcoidia bacterium | reverse complement strand
CTGGACTAAAGGCCAAGGTGATGATTGGAGGTGCCTCTGTTACCCAGGAATTTGCCCATAAGATAGGGGCTGATGGTTATGCTCCCGATGCTCCTTCCGCTGTTGGAAAGGCAAAAGAACTTTTAAAGGTTAAAGGTTAAAGAGGGCTTAAAAAGAATGAGAGCTATCTTAAATTTTTTATCTGAGGACGAAGTAGAGCGTATTCATGAGGCGAGTTTACGTATTTTAAAGGAAACCGGAGTTAAGATTCAGAGTGAGAAAGTGCGAAGACTGCTTGCTGAGAATGGTGCGGAAGTCAATGATACTATCGTAAAGATTCCAAATTCTCTTATAGAAGAAGCAATTAAGAGAGCTCCTGAGGGGATAACTCTGGGTGCAAGAGATCCAAATTGTGACCTTAAAATTCCCTCAAATGATTTCCCCTTTCTAGCCACAAGTGGTTTTTCACCGTTTGTAGATGATTTTGAGACTGGAGAGAGGAGAAAGTCAACTTCATCTGACTTGAAGGATTTTGCTATAGTAGGTGACTATCTTGATACACTTGATTATTTCTGGCCCATTGTAATTCCTGACGATATACCTCCAGCACTCCAGGAGCTTCACTCTTTAGCCATTGCACTTAGAAATAACAGAAAGCATATTCAGTGTTCCTGTGTGACGGAGAAAACAGCCCAGTGGCAAATTAGACTGGCATCTGCCATTGTGGGTGGTGAGGAAGAACTTAGAAAAAGACCTATTATTTCAACGATTCACTGTCCTGTGGCTCCCTTAACATTTGAAAAGGATTCATCAGAAGCGATGGTTACGCTGGCGAGGGCAGGAATCCCAACCGCGCCTATGACTATGGTCTTAGCCACTACCACTGCTCCGGCAACAATGGCAGGGACTCTGGCAGTAGCAAATGCTGAGGAGCTAGCCTCTCTTGTTATTGTTGAGTGTGCCAATCTTGGTGCTCCAATGATTTACACTTCTGAAGCAGCGCCAGCAAATATGAAAACTGGCGAAATCAATTATAAGGCACCTGAGTATCCATTACTTTGTGCCGGAGCTGCTCAAATGGCGAGATTTTACAAACTTCCCAGCCTGGTAGCGGATGTTTCATTAGAAGAAGTAGCTTCTGATCTCCCATCTTTTGAACGTAATGTATTGAGAGTGGCTATGGGTCTTATGAACTGTACGGACCTTTCTGCTTGGTTGGGATCTCGTGACCTGGCACTGAGTGCCTCATTAGATCAGGTAATCCTTGATTGTGAAGCTTGTGAGCATGCCCGTGCATATTTGCGCAGATTCGAGATAAATGATGATACTTTAGCCTTCGACATCATTCATAAAGTTGGCCCTGGGGGGCACTTTTTAGATAAAAAGCATACCATAGAGCATTTCAGGCGAGAAATATGGAGCAGAGAGCTCTCTGATACCTTCATTCTTGACCCGGCGACGAAGGGCTCTTTCCTTGAAAGAGCGAGGGCAAAAGTGAAGGAGATACTTTCTACGCACACAGCTCCTCCCATCAAGGAGGATGTGCATAAGGAAATGGAACAGATTCTCAGAGACGCTGAGAAGGATATAGTAGGAGATAGCTAGCGGTTTCACTATTAGCACAAATATATGCGGGGGCTAAGATGCATATGGATTATGGAGAATTAATTTAAGAAGGTTAGATAGAGTGAGTAAACCTAAGATAAGTTTTTTGTCACGAGATGAGATAGAAGCTATTCACAATGCTTCCTTAGAAGTTTTGCAAAATACTGGCATCAAAGTTATGAGCAAGGAAGCTCTTGATATTTTAAGGGAGGCTGGAGCAAAAGTTGATTACGGAAAAAACCTTGCCACCATTCCTGGAAATTTAATTGAAGAGGCAGTAAAAAGAGCTCCGCAGACCATAAAATATTATGCCAGAAACACCAAATACGATGTTTTGCTTGATAAAAAAGAAACACACTTCATAACAGATGGAATCGATATACCTTTCATAAGAGATTGGGAAACTGGTGAGCGCAGAAATTCAACGAACGAAGACCTCGCACGCTGGACGAGGCTGTCAGATTATCTGGATAATGTTCATTTTGTTTGGGTAACATTGTCTGCTGGTGACGTACCACCCGAGATGCAATCTTTGACTCAGCTTGTTACTACTCTGAGCAATACAGAGAAGCACGTTGAGTACGAGGCGCATAGTGCCAGGGAAGCTCAATACATGATTGAAATTGCGGCGGCCATTGTTGGTGGTAAGGAGGAACTCAGAAAGCGCCCCATTATTTCGGCGGTTCAGAGTCCTGTCAGTCCGCTTATATTTGAGCAAGGAACAATAGAAGCATCTATAGAGTTTGCTAGAGCTGGTATTCCAGTTGTTTATATGGATATGCCTTTGGTAATGGAGACATGCCCGGCCACTCTAGCAGGGACATTGGTTGTCGTCAACGCTGAAAATCTAGCAGGACTGGTTATCTCCGAATTTAGTAGCTCTGGGGCGCCAGTGGTGTACTCGACTTGTGCTAGCATTGCGGATCCTTCATCAGGAGCGGCAATTGAATCTTCAGGAAACAGCCTTCTTACGCTTGCCTGTACTCAGATAGCTCATTACTATGGGTTGCCATGTGAAATGGGTGGTTGTGGCTCCATGTCTAAGATGGTGGATGTGCAGGCTGGCTATGAGACGGCTATGAGTGTTAATCAAAATCTACCATCAGGTGCAGACATTATTTGTGGTTTGGGAGATTTGGAGTTTGCCCTCTGCGTATCTCCTGAGAAGTTAGTTATTGACAATGAAATTGTGAGTGAAGCTTTCAATTTCAGTCGTGGATTTAGGGTAAATGACGATACCTTAGCAGTGGACGTTATTGACAAGGTTGGTCCTGGCGGACACTTTCTAGGTGAAAGGCATACCTTAAAGCATTTTAAGGAGCTTGGACACCCCCAGCTTAGTGACATGAAGACCTTTGCGTCTTGGAAAAAGAGGGGTTCTAAATCGATGTATGCAATAGCTAAAGAAAAAGTGAGGGAAATCCTGGCAACACATAGACCTGAGCCTATCCCTGAAGCTGTTGAGAAGGAGATATCCCAGATTTATAAGAGAGCAGAAGCAGAACTCTTGAGAAAAAGTTAGAGTTAAGAATTAATTTCAATAAAGAAGGAGTGAGTAAATGAAAGTATTAATAGTAGGAGCTGGTGCACAGGGTGGTCCATGTGCCTCAATTCTAGCTAGAGACAGAGATATAGCGGAAATAGTTTTAGGCGATATAGATTTAGATTTAGCCAATAAGGTTAAGAACAAAATAAAAAGCGATAAAATCACCACTATGAAGGTTGATGCTGGAAAGGTTGAAGAACTGGAAAAAGCGGCTAAAGGTGTAGATGCCGTGATTAATTTGACTCTGCCCCAATTCAACGCCAACATAATGAAAGCTGCCTTAAAAAAGGGAGCGCAATATGTGGATGCAGCTATGGACTACCCTCTCATAGCCCAGCTAACGAAAAAGGAACCATTCGAAATTGACAATGAATTCAAGGAAGCTGGTTTGACAGCACTTATTGGCTGCGGTGGGACTCCCGGAGTTAGTAACGTATTAGTAAAATATGCCTGCGATAAACTGAATCAAGTAGACAGCATATGTATTAGATGCAGCGGCAAAATTGTGGAGAAACCAAAGGATATAATTAGCGCCTGGGATCCGGGATGGTCTCCTAAAACAGCGCTTACTGACTATGCAGAGGAGCCTATAGTGTTTGAGAATGGGAGATATAAGAGGTATCCTCCTTTTAGTGGTCGCGAGGAGTACGACTTTGACCCATTTGGTAAGGTTTTGCTTGCATACCATCTACATGAAGAGGCAGCGATGCTGCCATACTTCATAGGCAAAGGCGTGAAGTATGTAGATTTCAAATACCCTGTAGACATACAAGCAGGTAATCTCATTCAATTAGGGTTTGCAAGTGACAAAGCCATAGATGTGAAGGGTGCTAAAGTTGCTCCGCTGGATGTTTTAGTACAGTTAGTGCGGTCTCCAGTTAACGCCTTCTTTACTGAAGACTAAGCTGTTAAACTCCCGGTTGATTTCGCCAAAATTATGGTGATTAAGGTGAAAGGAGCGAAATCAG
>DAOUTC010000038.1 GCA_030626915.1 Dehalococcoidia bacterium | reverse complement strand
TAAGGGGTTTCATTAAGAAAAAATCTGAGTTTTTCCTGGCAATCTTGTAAATCTTTTCTTCTAGTTCAGTCTCAGGAATTGCTTCCGGAACATTTAATCTTCCTTTAAAACGAACTTCTTGTGGCACGCTTTTAATTAAATCTTCAAAAGAAGAAACGCCAATCTCTCTCAGCATTTCTTTTTTCTGTTCTTCAGTATTTGGAATATATCTCACATCTTTTACCTCCTCTCTTCATTTCACGAGCATTCTTGACCGGCTCTATGCTGATTTGTGTGGAAAAGTGATAAGGTGGTAAGAACCTAGAGCAAAAAAGGAAGGTCTTACCACCAACCACTAAGAGCTTTTTCTTCACTTCAGGCCAAGCTGGCTAAGCTTATCGGTATGAGGAATGCCAGTTTCTAAATCCCATCCCCTTGCTTCATAACATTCTTCTAACATTCGGTTGTAATTTTTAATTTCGCATTCCTCAACTGAGGAATATTTCCCAAATTCTGGTAGCTTAAGCGCTCTCTCCGGAAGCATATCATCGCTTTTCCTTACCCCTTCTCTAACATTAAACATCCTCTGAAGATTATAAACACGCTCTCCTATGTTCAAAAGTTCCTCCCCATCTATATCCCAGCCAGTTAATAGGGAAAGCAACTTAGCCAGTTCCGGGGGCCCTAAGCCATTATATATGTAGAACTTACAAATCCCCACAATATCAGGCACTACTCCAAAATCCTGCAACCTTTTTGCTATTTTCCCTTTGCCCTCTTCAGCAAAGCGATCCACAGTTTGAGGGTCAGGAACCCCATAAGGAATTAGTCCAAAATCGCATTTATTACCACTGTCATAAGCCATACCTTCAAGTGGATGAATATGACACATACCTCTATTGCTCAGCCCATACATTACCGCAAGAGTTTTCCCGGACCTTGCATCATGTGCAGGCCCTTCAAGACCTTTTACCTGAATCGCCAAGGTGTCTGAGCCCTTACCAATTTCTTGAGAAGCACGCCTAACTCCTTCACCTAAAACTTGGCCTATCCCATCCCT
Organism: Dehalococcoidia bacterium; assembly: GCA_030626915.1. Taxonomy (GTDB): domain Bacteria; phylum Chloroflexota; class Dehalococcoidia; order GIF9; family AB-539-J10; genus JAUWHW01. Next base: position 8,811 of record DAOUTC010000038.1, on the reverse strand, counting down.
ATTAGCTATTTTCTTAAGCAATTCAACCATAGTTTCAGCGTTTCCCCAGGTGAGATCTAAACCATCAGCCTCTTCTTTACTAATAATACCCTTCTCATAACAGTCCATAGCAAAAGCAATAACTGCACCCGCAGATATTGTATCTAAACCATACTCATTACATAAATAGTCTGCGTGTACTGCAGCATCCATATCCTCATTTAATACAAAAAAAGTAAGAGCACAAATGCTTTCATATTCGTTTCCTTCATGTTCAGGAGTTTTCCACTTCCCAGATTCTACCCTAGCAATTCTGCCACAGCGCAGTACGCATCCTTTGTAGCATGGATTGGCTCTCACCAAGTTGTTTTTCTTAAAGTAGCCATAAAGCTCCTTACCTTTCCCCCATGAGTTAGATCTCCAATTCTTCGTCGGTATATCCCCTAGAAAGTCATTCCCAACTATGTCCCCCGTAGTACCATCTGGAGCCCAACCATCTTTTCCAGCCGTGGCTAAAACTTTCTTATTACACTCTTTACACGCTAATGAGAATTCATCTGGCTTGGCAACAGGAATTTTCCCGGTACCTTTTACTGCAATTGCGAGCAAGTTTTTTGCACCCATCACTGCCCCTGCTCCACATCTTCCAAACGCTCGTCCTCCAATCATGATATTGGCAAACCTCACTAACTTTTCACCTGCGGTACCTATAACTGCAATTTCAAACTTCTCGTCCTTCAACTCTTCCTTAATAAGTTTATCTTTTTGAGACGTTGTTTTACCCTTCAGTTTTCCTGCAGGTCTTATCTCCACTTTACTATCATGAATTACGATGTATTTCGGTTCTTTAGCTTTGCCTTCTATCACCAGGAAATCATAGCCTGCTCTTCTTAAAACACCACCCCACTCCCCACTGCATTTTGCTTCGCCCCAAATGCCAGTAAGCGGAGATTTAAAACAAACCTCAGCAAACCCTGACCCGGGAGCCCCTGTGCCAGTTAAGGGACCTGTGGTAAACACCACTTTATTTTCCGGGCTCAAGGGATCGATACCCGCTGGAATTTCATCGTATAACAGTTTTACACCGTATCCGACTCCACCCAGAAACTTTCTTAATATTTCAGGCTTGGTCTCTTCAAAACTAACCTTTCCTTCACTTAAATCTATTCTTAATAGTTTACCTGCATACCCATATAATTGGGTATGTCCTGTTAAATTCATCTTATACCTCCTTCGCTTAATATTTAAAACCTATCCAGGTGCAAAATTACTAAAGCCCGATAGATTCTCTTCCTTCAAGTGCTTTGTTAAAGAATTCCTTCATATTTTCCAAAGTTGCCTTCCTTGGATTGTACTGAGACATCGAATACATCTCTTCAGCTCGACCTAATATATACTCTGAAATCGCGGGAATATCTTTCTCCGGCACATTGTAGTCTTTCAAGCTTACAGGTAAACCAACGTCTTCCAGTAGATCGAAGGTGGCTGTAATAGCTTCTTGAGCTGCTTCCCTGGTACTCAAACCAGCTACATCTTCTCCCATTGCCTCGGCTATTTTCGCTAACTTCTTCGTAGCATAAGCGTCTGGCAGGTTGTACCAATATACGAAGGGAAGTAATACACCACAGGCCTCGCCATGTGGAATATCATATCTTGCTGATATTCCCTCAGAAGCTGCATGACATAGTACTGCAGGTCCAGCTACCCAAGGGTAGCTTATAACTATTCCGCCTATTGAGGCTGCTAAAGACATATTCCATCTTGCCTCAACGTTATTTCCTTGGTGATATGCTGTTCTCAGATTTTGGGATACAAGTTCTACCGCCTTTAACGATAAGGCATCAGAAAAAGGATTTGCCTGCAAAGATAAAACAGCTTCAGCCGTATGGCTCATAGCATCCATTCCAGTTCCAGCAGTTACCCTGGGAGGTAACCCCACGGTTAAACTCGGGTCTATTACAGCAGCATCAGCCAGAACTGCATCCCCGGTTATCCATGTTTTTATTGACCCTATATCTTTATGCAGTACTATTACTACAGCCGTATTAGAACATTCACTGCCAGTTCCTGAGGTGGTAGGGATTAGAAGTTTGGGTTTTGACCCCATCAAAGGCTTAGTACTGGGGCAAACATATTCCTCTAATTCACCAGGCGTCTCTGACATAACAGCACCCATCTTAGCTTTATCCATAACAGCACCACCACCAATGCCAACCACAAGGCCATAATCTTTCCTTTTTACAGCATTGATGACTTTTTTCGTTTCTTCTAATACAGGCTCTTTTACTTCTGACTCATAAACGTCAATTGCAAAACCTGCGCTCTCTAAAGATTTCTTTGCGCCTTCAATTAAACCAATTTCCCTTAATGTCTTATCAGTGATTATTATGCAGTTTGTGTTCTTGGCAATCTCCTTGGCTAATTGCCCTACCTTACTCACCGCTCCGATACCAAAAGTCACCCTGGGGGTATGCCTATACTCATCGATTCTAGTTAACCAGTGGCCTTCAAATACTCGACTAAGCTCTATCATTTAACTAACCTCCTTTATAAAATTTTGGGATGTGGAATAATTTACTTCAGTTGCCCCAAGCTAGAAACTTTTAAATGCCGCATCTTCGATAAGCATCACCTCCTTATAATATATTAGATCCAGTTAGCTCGCCCAACCGGCCACGAATTATTAAACAATCCAAATCCCAAAAATAAAAGGAGCAATCCTAATTATTCGAATTGCTCCGGTTCCTTCACCTGAGAGATCTTCCGCTACTGCTTGCAGATTTACCACTTCGATTACCTCACGAAAAGATGTCTCCAGGAGTTTTGCCGATGGCAGTTCTTTTGCTTGAGAGTTTCGAGACCTCAAGCTAGTACCCTATCTCTTTCCCCTTCAGCTTCCTATTCAGGATATCCCCTGCCCTCACGCTACCCTTATTTTTTATTTAATCATGCCTCGCCGTGATTGTCAAGCACTTGAACTCGTCCATATGATTAGTGACACCTTACCCCCTTTCTTTGATTTTGCCGAAAACGTTCAAGAAACTGCTGTAGTGTGAGATATCCCAATGCCTGGTGAGTTCGGATAGTGTTACTATTATGCACCTTCTCCCATCTGAACGAGAAGATGCTGCTAGGGTAGACTTTGTTAAAACTGCGACTTTTTAATTTATAGGAACTCTGATATAATAAAGGTGAGTTGAATATGAAAACGAAATGGTGGCATAATGGCTTTGTCTATTTGATACTTCTGGTAGCGATATTAACCCTTGTACTCGTCTTTTTGCCGCGCGGGGGCCCCGAAAATGTAGCCAGCATTGACGAATTTATCACTCAAGCTAAACAAGGGCAAATTGATACTATCCAGCAAGATCCGAGCCACAATAGCGTTATTGGCTTAAAGGATGGCCAGGCTGTCATTAAAACTGGGTTCGATGGCAGCACTATCGAGCTACGTAATTACTTTAAGGACGAAGGAGTCAACCTCCCGATCGATGTTAAACCTAGTGGTACTGACTGGGGGATGATAGCCCTGCAAATTATCTTACCAATGGTATTGCTTGGGGCGTTATTTTATTTCCTGTTTCGCTCAGCCCGTGGCGCTGGTACGCAAGCTTTCAATTTCGGTAAAAGCCGCGCCAGACTGAGTTCCGACAACAAATCTACCGTGACTTTTGCTGATGTTGCTGGAGTGGAGGAGGCAAAGGAAGAGGTCCAAGAAGTAGTAGAATTCCTCAAATCACCCCAAAAATTTCGCACTTTGGGGGGGCGGATACCTCGGGGTGTGCTCCTGGTAGGGCCACCGGGAACAGGCAAGACTTTATTGGCCAAAGCTATAGCTGGCGAAGCCAAAGCGCCATTTTACTCTATCAGCGGCAGCGAATTCGTGGAGATGTTTGTGGGCGTGGGTGCTGCCAGAGTTAGAGACCTTTTTGAGCAAGCTAAGCGTAATGCTCCATGCATAGTTTTTATGGACGAAATTGATGCTGTAGGCCGACACCGTGGTGCCGGCCTGGGCGGAGGACATGATGAAAGAGAGCAAACTTTAAATCAAATTCTAGCTGAGATGGACGGCTTTGATACCAATACTAACATTATTGTTCTGGCCGCTACCAATCGCCCTGATATTCTTGACCCAGCCTTATTGCGACCCGGCCGTTTTGACCGCCATATCATAGTTGATTTACCAGATGTCAATGGCCGCAAAGCTATCCTGGAGGTACATGCTAAAGCCAAGCCATTAGCTAAAGATGTCAACCTGGAGACAATAGCTAAGGAAACACCTGGTTTCAGCGGTGCTGATTTAGCTAACTTACTTAATGAAGCAGCTATTTTGGCTGCCAGACACAACCGCAAAGATATCTCTTCAAAGGAGCTTGAGGAGGCTACTGATAGAGTTATCGCTGGGCCTGAAAAGAAAAGCCGCGTAATCAGTCAGAGAGAAAAGGAAATAATCGCCCATCACGAAAGCGGGCATGCCCTAACAGCTAAGATGTTGCCCAATGCCGATCCGGTACACAAAGTCTCCATCATCGCTCGAGGAGCTATAGGGGGCTGGACACGCTTCCTGCCTACTGAGGACCGCTATTTATGGACTCGCTCTCAATTTGATGACCGATTAGCAGTAATGTTAGGCGGACGTACTGCTGAGGAAATCAGCTTCGGAGAAATAACTACAGGAGCACAAAACGACTTAGCCGAGGCAACTAAACTAGCCAGGAGGATGGTTACCGAATATGGAATGAGTGATAAATTAGGACCACGAACTTTTGGGCAAAGGCAGGAGCTTGTTTTCTTGGGTCGTGAGATCAGCGAGCAAAGAGACTACAGTGATAAGATCGCCCAAGAAATAGATGAAGAGGTACATAATATTATTCAGCATGCCTATAATACTGCCAAGAAAATCCTCACCAAGAACAAAGCAAAACTAAAAGAAATTGCTGAGCAGCTCATCGCTCATGAGACTTTGGAGGAAGAGGAGCTCAACAAGCTATTTGAAGGACTAAGGCCACAGCCAGCTTCTAGCTAAAAAGTCCCTTTCCTCTATCTTACCAATGGGATGCACGACCAAGTCGGCTAATTTCCTGGGTAATAATGCTATCATCCAGCTTAACAAATAGTGGTTGTGGTGGGGGAATTTTCTGCCCGGGCACTGGTGACTCAAACTTCCAGCCAGTTTCCTTCGCACTTCCCGCGAAGCCGAGAAGGGTATGGAGTCTCTCAGAGCTAAAAGGAAGGAAGGGGTAAAGAACAGTCTTTAAAGCTGACAACACAGATAAGACAGTGTAGATAGATTTAGCTGAGGCCTCTGGGGTTTCTTTAATCACCTTCCAGGGGGATTGATTATCGAGATAGCGATTAGCTTCCTGCGCCAGGGACATGGCATGTTTAATTGCCTCTCTGAAACCACAGCGATGAAGCGCTCCATCAACCTCATCCAGTGTAGTCTCAGCCTTACAAAGTAATGCTTGACTTTGCCCATCGAGTTCACCTGGCGAAGGTACCATTCCTTTGAAATTACGGTAAGTAAAGGTAAGGACACGATGAGCTAAGTTACCATAAGTAGCCACCAGTTCATCGTTATTACGATGAACAAGCTTACTCCAGGAAAAATCACTGTCTGCTGTCTCAGGCATGCCTGCTGTTAAGGCATACCTCAGCGGATCTGGGTCATATCGCTCCAGATAATCAGGGAGCCAAACCGCCCAGTTGCGGCTAGTAGAAAGTTTCTTACCCTCGATGGTCAAAAATTCATTGGCTGGAACATTATAAGGAAGAACCAAATCACCGCAACCCATCAACATCGCTGGCCAAATGAGGGTATGAAAAAAAATGTTGTCCTTGCCCACAAAGTAAAAACTCTTGCATTCACCCTGCCAAAATGGTTGCCAAAGCGTATCATCGCCATGTAATTTCGCCCACTCTTTGCTGGCTGATAAATAACCTATAACAGCTTCAAACCACACATAAATGCGTTTTTGTTCAAAACCTGGCTGTGGCACAGCCACTCCCCAATTTATATCACGGGTTATCGCCCTATCCTTTAATCCTTCATGCAAAAATTTCCAGGTAGTACCAAGTACATTGTGTCGCCAGTGAGATTGCTCTTTTATCCAGGCCTCCAGCTTATCTTGAAAAGCACTAAGGCGCAAAAAGAAGTGCTCCAACACCTCAAATCGCGCTGGGGTAGAGCAAAGGTAACAACGAACATCTTTAAGCATTGAAGGGTCCAAGGGCTTGCCACATTCATCACACTCATCGCCCCGTGCTTTAGGAAAGCCACAGTAAGGACATATACCCTCAACATAACGGTCAGGAAGAAAGCGTTGGCACTTGGGACAATAAGCCTCAAGCATTTTATCCTTATAAATATAGCCTTTATCGAGTAAGGTAAGAAATATGTCATGAGTAACTTGCGCATGATTTGCAGTGCCAGTAGTGGTAAATAAGTCGAACGAGATGCCCAGTTTCTGCCAACAATCGACAAATTGTTGATGATATTTAGAGGCTATTTCCTGCGGCATGGTAGATTCTTGCTCAGCACGAATTGTAATCGGGGTTCCATGCTGGTCACTGCCCGAAACCATAAGCACATCATCACCCTTAAGGCGATGATAACGAGCAAAAATATCTGCTGGTAGATAAGCTCCAGCAATATGTCCTAAATGTAATGGACCATTGGCATAAGGCCAAGCAACACCTATAAAGATACGCTCACCCAAAAAAATCCCCCAAAAAAGGTAATCTAACCTATCACACCTAGTCCGCAGGGGAAAAGGTGACTATTTTCTCTCCCCTTTCCATCCTATAGGAAGCGTAACCGCGCTCAAAACAGCAATCAACACAAAAGCGTCGGCTGTTCCCCTTCTCATCATCAATCACTAAGTAACGCTCACCATGTTCCAGAAATCTGTGACAGCCATCACATTGCACTTTGCCTACAACAATACAGCCACGATGCACTTTAACTCCTTTCAGTAGATATTAATTAGCTTTGTTGCCAGCTTCGCTTTTCATAAAAGATACAAGATGCGTGAAAAAACACACGTTAGCCACCAACAGGAGGAACAGGCATGACTTAGCAATTATAGCCCGTAACTACAATTTTATCCACCTTGACTTCAAATCGCTACCCTTGTATAGTTTACAACAATTATCTCTCTCAGGGAGAAAAATGCCTCATCCTAAATTCAAAGAAATGGAGCGAGCTTATGGATTTGATGACGTGGCTCTCGTCCCTGGTGATATAACCATCCATCCTGACCAAACAGACATACATTTTACCATCAAAAGCTTTAATTTCCCCATTCCTATCTTAGCCTCAGCCATGGATGCTGTCGTTGACCCGGCCTTGGCTATCAAGTTCGGCAAACTGGGGGGCCTTGCTGTGCTTAACCTCGAAGGAGTACAGACCCGCTATGAAAATCCTGACGAAATCCTCAATCAAATTGCTCAAGCTTCTGAAACCGAGGCTACGCCTCTTCTACAAAAAATTTACTCAGCGCCTATCAGAGAGAATCTCATCGGCGAGTGCATCAGCAGGATAAAACAGGGAGGTGTTACTTGTGCTGCGTCACTAACTCCAGCCAACACTAAAAGACTGGCCCCTATAGCTAAAGAGGCAGGAATGGATATCCTAGTAGTGCAGTCTACAGTCACTACCGCCAAGCATATCTCCAAAAGCTACCGAGGTCTCATTCTATCCGAGCTATGCCAGATGATGTCCTTGCCTATTATAGTGGGCAACTGCTGCAGCTATAGCGCCGCACTGGAGTTAATGAGAACAGGAATCAATGCCATTCTAGTTGGTGTTGGCCCTGGAGCCGCTTGCACTACCAGAGAGGTCATTGGCGTTGGAGTCCCACAAATAACTGCTACCATGGATTGTGCTACAGCTAGAGAGACTTATTTCAAAGAGAGTGGTAAATATATATCAGTCATAGCTGATGGAGGTATCCGCACAGGCGGTGACTTATGTAAAGCAATTGCTGCCGGTGCTGATGCGGTTATGCTCGGTTCACCTCTAGCTCAAGCCACAGAAGCTCCAGGAAGAGGTTATCACTGGGGTATGTCTCATCCTCACCCCACATTGCCTCGCGGGACACGTATCAAGGTTAGCAATCGCGCTCCTTTAGAGCAAATCCTCTTTGGTCCCACCTCTGTCACCGACGGCACTCAAAACTTGGTTGGTGCCCTGCATACTGGCATGGGGGTCTGCGGTGCTAAAACTATCAAAGAAATGCATAAAGTTAAGATCATCATTGCCCCGGCCATAAAGACGGAGGGGAAATATTTCCAGGCAACCCAAAATACCCCCTAGAAAAACGCAGCCCAGCGTTTAATAACCGCATAAATCTTTAAAATCCTAAGCACTAAATCCTAAACAAATTCAAATGACCAAAATTCAAAATCCAAAACAGTTTTGCACATTTGAGATTTGAATTTTGAGCTTGTTTAGGGTTTAGAATTTCGGATTTAGAATTTCCATCGCTTGTGAATATACAAATTTATGCAAATGACTATAATACTACGTAGCTAAAAAACCTGGTGCCGAGGGAGGGACTCGAACCCACACTCCCTCACGGGAAACGGATTTTAAGTCCGCCGCGTCTACCATTCCGCCACCTCGGCCCAGCCGAAGATTCTTCTTAAGTCTTATACCAGCCTTAGTTTAAGAAAGGCGGCGAGCGGATTTGAACCGCTGCATAGGGGTTTTGCAGACCCCCGCCTTAACCACTTGGCTACACCGCCATAATCTTATGGAGCGGAAGACGAGATTCGAACTCGCGACCTCTTCCTTGGCAAGGAAGCATTCTACCGCTGAACTACTTCCGC